>JANLGB010000001.1:5229-9525 GCA_024653405.1 Candidatus Saccharicenans sp. | reverse complement strand
AGCGGCCGTCGGCCGACCGACAGCAAGGGCTTAGAGGGACAGATAGCCGAAAGCCTCTGGCCCTGTCCGGCGGCAATGATCAGCGCTTTCAAGATCTCTTTCCTCTCTGTTAACTCGGCCTCAACTTAACTTTTATTCAGTCCGCTGATTATAATTTAACCGGTTCTCTTTGTCCAGAGAAGGCTAAACCGGGGCTGGCCCCAGAACGGGGAAACCTTCAATCAAGAGGCTGGTAATCGGAATATTCTTCCTCAATCAGCCGGCGGACGGACTTGAAAAGAAACCGGCCATAGATTTTTATTCTAACCTTTTTCATGACCAGTCTCTCCTGCCAGAGAGCCAGGTCCACTTCCATCTTGAATTCCCGGATAAAACCCGGGGTCTTGACCGGGGTTATCTCCAGACGCCGCAGGTCATAGCTATCGCCGGCCAGGTAAAACAACCCTTCAAAAAGAAAATCTTTTTTCACCCGGGCCCGGGCTTCCAGCAGGACCACCCTTTCCCCGTCGAGCTCGGCTTCACCCAGCAACCCGAACCGGTAGTTGCTCCTGTTCTTTTCGCTGAAAGGAATAAGGTCCTCCAGGCTCAATTCCAGCCCCGACCCGGAAGCCCTGGACCTTTCTCTTTCCTCCCTCAGTTTACGCAGACTTTCCAGCCGCTGCTGACGATAAGCTTCGGTGATGTCTCTCGTTCTACCTTTTTCTATTTCTACCGCCTCCAGGATTTCTTCATCCAGCAGCCCACCTTCGAATGTCATTCTTTTAGTAACTCGCCTGGTTTTCTCCGGTTGCCAGTGGCGGTCGGCGCTGGTCTGGCTGGAAACGACCAGAGCCTGCCAACGACCAAAGTCCTGGTAAGAAACCAGCCTCTGGTAAGCTTTTTCCACCACCTGGTCCACCAAGATATCACCGGTAGAGTCAGGGGAAAGTCCGACCTGAAAGCCGACGGTCAAGGACAGTAAGAAGAGGCTGGCCAGGAGGCCCGGTCTGGATTGGTCAAGCATCCGCAAGCTCCATTAAACAAAATCTCCGGCGGTATCCTGGCTCAAGCCGGTGTCTTCATTATACCAGAGTTAAAAGCCGCAATCGGAGCTAAAAACTAGGAAGGCCGGCAAGGCCAGCAGGCTCAAAGGAACCGCCAATTCGCTGAGACGGGGAAGGGCTCGCCTCTGAGCCAGGACCTGGTGGATATCATTAGGCCGCTCCCTGCCCTCAGCCCGACGAATTTTCTTGCTTTAAAACGAAAATTAAAGTATTTTTCGGGTAGCTAAGATTCCATAAACCCAGGTGACAATAAAAGGAGGGCAAGGGCATGAAAAAGAACCGGCTAAAGTTTTTCCCCGTTATTATTTTTCTATTCATTTTTTCTCTGGTCATTCTTCCGGCCCGGGCCCAGGTTCATTTCGGGCTCAAAGGTGGACTTACCCTGGGAACGGTCAAATCCTTTCCCGCGGCTTTTCTGGAAGGTTTTCCCTGGAAGACCAAGAGGGGCTGGGTCGGGGGAGCCTTTGCCAGCTTTGAATTCCTGCAAGGGGTCTCCATCCAGCCGGAGGTCCTTTTCATCCAGAAAGGCGCCCGGTTAGTAGACAGCGAATACGATTTCGAAGCCCGCTTCAATTTTAATTACGTCGAAATCCCGGTGCTTTTAAAGATTGACCTGCCCCTGGAAGGAGCGGCTGCCGTGCCATCATTCTTCTTCGGCCCGTTTTTCGGGTTTAACAACCGGGCCACCATAGTCATGATAGATCCCTATTCTAGGGAAACAGAAGATATCAAGACCGATGTGGAGAAAGCCGAATACGGAATAACTTTAGGGCTGATGGTAACCCAGAAGTGGGGGCCGGGCTATTTCTCCATCGATGCCCGTTACGACCTGGGCCTGTCCAACATCCTGAAACCTGGAGTCGAATGGCTGGAAAGCATCAAGACTCGAACCTGGGTCTTCACCGTTGGCTACTCCTACTGACCGCACCTAAGCCTGGTTCTTATCTGCGGCCGTTATGAATGTGGATAATTGGTAGGTTCTGAGGGATGGTTCCCGAATCTAGTCCTTAAATCAGCCAGCAGTTATTCTGAGTGCCAGCCCGCATAATTGCTCTGCCGGTCGACAAATTGACAGCTGGCGGACTTTATAGTAGATAAGATATGTTCTGTCAGGGGTGCCTTCGGCTTTTCCCGGACGAAGGCTGAGAGCAAACCCTCCGAACCTGAACTGGGTAATACCAGCGAAGGGAGACAGAGTCTTCAGGGTGAAACACTCAGCCTCTCCTGGCAGAATCAGTCCATGTTAGGAGATGTCAGCCGATGTTTTCAGCTCAAACCTTGACCCGGGACCTGGAAAAAATCCGCCGCCAGGCTCCGCTCGTCCACAACATCACCAACTTCGTGGTCATGAACCTGACGGCCAACGCCCTGCTGTCGATAGGAGCTTCGCCGGTGATGGCTCATGCCCTGGAAGAGGTGGAAGACATGGTCAACCTGGCTTCAGCCGTGGTTATCAATATCGGCACCCTCAGCCGGCACTGGGTGGAAGCCATGGTCAAAGCTATCAGGGCGGCCGACAGGAAAAAAATCCCGGTCATCCTGGACCCGGTAGGGTCTGGGGCCACCGCTTACCGGACGGCTACCGCCCGGGAGCTGCTCGCTGCTGGCCCGGTTGCTATCATCCGGGGCAACGGTTCCGAAATCAGGTCGCTCGTTGATTCAGAAGCCCGGACCAAGGGTGTTGACAGCCTGGAAGGCCCGGAGTCGGCAGTGGAGGCCGGCCGGTTGCTTTCTCAAAAATATGGCTGCGCCGTCAGCATCAGCGGCCCGGTGGATATCGTCGTCCGGGGACAGGAGACAGTCCGGATTGCCAACGGCCATCCGTTGATGCCGCGGGTGACCGGCCTGGGCTGCACCGCCTCCGCTCTGACCGGGGCTTTTGCCGCCGTCAATCCCGACCCGCTGGAAGCGGCTGCCGAAGCCATGGCCATCATGGGTATCTGCGGCGAGCTGGCTGCCGAGAAGGCCCGGGGCCCAGCTAGTTTTGAGCTTCATTTCCTGGACTGGCTTTACCAGGTCGGTGAACTGGAAATAACCGAAAGATTAAAATATGAAAGCCACCAAGCTTCCTGATTTAACTCTTTACCTTGTTACTGACCGCCGCCTGGCCGGAAACCGGCCCCTGACCGAGCTCGTCCAGCAGGCTGTGGCCGGCGGGGTCACCGTGGTCCAGCTGCGAGAAAAAGATTGTTCCTCGCGCCAGTACCTGGAACTGGCCCTGGCTCTTAAAAAAATACTCCCGCCTGAGATTCCACTGATCATCAACGACCGCCTGGACGTGGCCCTGGCCGCGGCGGCTGACGGCCTGCACCTGGGCCAGTCCGACTTGCCGCCCGAGGTGGCCCGGCGTTACCTCGGGCCCGGGGCCATCATCGGGCTCACGGTGGAAAATCCAGAGCAACTGGCCGAGGCTAAGAATCTTCCGGTGGATTACCTGGCTATCAGCCCGATTTTTCTCACCCCGACCAAGACCGACACCGGGCCGGCCTGGGGACTCCAGGGACTAGTTCAGGCCAGGAAATTGACCCGGCGTCCGCTGCTGGCCATTGGGGGAATAAACGAGACCAACGTGGCCGAGGTAATTAAAGCCGGAGCTGATGGAGTGGCCGTGGTTTCAGCCATCTGTGCCGCTCCCGACCCGGAGCTGGCCGCCAGAAAACTGCGGCGATTGATTGAAGAAGCCCGGACAGGGAGTTTTTAATAGAAAAAAGAGTCCGACCGCACTGGCGAAATGAGACTCGACTGCCGGTGAACACGCTGGCCGGGAATGATTTGCGGCTGGCGGGAAAGTCGGATGAGGCGCGGCCTGGAGAAAAGAGTTGTGGTTATCTTGAGACTTTAAGCCCCTGGGCCTTAGTGGAAACGGCCGCCCCGCCCAAAAAATCTGTGGCTCAAGACCGGGGCTTGTTTAATAATAGGTTTTAGGTTGATGATAAAACTCAGCAGCGGCCACAAGAGCGCAGGCTGGAGAATAAAATGAAAAAAAGTTCCAGACCAAAAATTACCGACCTCGGCGAATTCGGTTTCATCGCCCGCATCTCCCCGTCCTTCCTGAAAAAGCTGCCGCCGGGGCTGGTGGGAATCGGCGACGACTGCGCCGTCATTCCCTGGAAGGGCCGGACCAGGCTCCTGGTGACGACCGACCTTTTAATCGACGGCATTCATTTTCTCCAAGACCGGATTCCCCCTTTTGACCTTGGCTATAAATCCCTGGCCGTTAACCTCAGCGACATTGCCGCCCATGGCCGCAATG
>JANLGB010000001.1:2490-5219 GCA_024653405.1 Candidatus Saccharicenans sp. | reverse complement strand
GCTTTTCTATCGCTGGCCAGTCCCCCCGAAACCGAAATTGCCTGGCTGGACGAGTTTTTCCGAGGCTGGCGGAAACTCGAGTCGAGGACCGGGGTTCACCTGCTGGGTGGTGATACCACCGCTTCTCGAAACAGCCTGGCCATAAACGTAGTCGTCCTGGGCCAGGCTGACAGCCGGCACCTCAGGTACCGTTCCTCGGCCCGGCCGGGAGATATTGTGGCCGTGACCGGCAACCTTGGTGATTCCGAAGGCGGACTGCGGTTGATCCTGGAAAACCGGCCCGGCAAAAAATTGTCAGCGGCCGAGAAATACCTGGTCCGGCGCCATTACCGGCCGCGGCCCCACCTGGAAGAAGGCCGGTTCCTGGCCAGCCGGCCCGAAGTTCGGGCCATGATGGATGTCTCGGACGGCATTGATTCAGACCTCAGGAGAATCATGGAAAGCTCGGGCTGTGGGGTTAAAATTTACCTGGAACAGCTGCCCGTCTCGGCCGCCCTCCAGAAATGCTGTCGCCAGCGCGCTTGGAACCTGGAAGAGGTGGCGGCAGCCGGCGGTGAAGATTACTGCCTGCTGCTGACAGTGGCCCAGGAAAAATTTACCGCCCTGGCCGAAAAATTTTTCCAGCGTTGGCGTCGACCGCTGACGGCCATCGGCCAGGTGACCCCCGAGCGGGGGCAGCTGGTTTATCTGCGAGGCGGCCGGCCGGTAGCCCTGGGCCAGACCGGTTTTGATCACTTCCGCCGGGGCTGAGGCTAAATGGACCGATCCGGACTATTTCTGACTTAAATAACCAAGATTCATAAAAAATATTCCAGATATTCACAAATATAGATGAATTTTCCCGATGGCTTATCCTCCCAGCATCCTACCCTTTTTCATCTTCTCGGCAAGCATTCCCACCGAGGCTGAGCGACGGACTTCGGGGCTTAAAAAGAAACTGGCTTTCTATTTGCCGGACGGCAGATTGAAATCCACCAGTCTGGTTCTTTTGGCGCTGGCCGGAAGAGAACTGATTCCTTTTAGCTCTTTCCAGCTTGAGGTGCCGGGCTCTCCGCAGCTGATGGTATAACTTCCGGCCCGGAAAACAGGCGGTCTGAATTCCGTTCCTTTAATCCTCAGGCTGTAGATAACTTCCTTGGTTTTTTCGTCAACCACCTGGACGACCGGGTCGCTTATTCCCTTGAATTGAAGTAGCGGCAGGTATGCCACTGGCCGGCGTCCGTCGTTTTCCAGCTGGCTGAAAGCTACTGGCCAACCCGGATAAGGTCTGAATTCGGCTGAGGGCCGGTTTTCAGGGCGGACCAGGCTTTCTAACATAATCAGGCGCGACTCGCAGTCAAACGTGACCAGCCCGTAACCGGAAGGACCCCGGCCCGGTTGGCCCGTCTCTTGTTCCACCGGGTTGGTTACAACTTTCAGGCTAAACCTGTTGCCAAAAGCATCCTCAAAATTTCCGGTAGCTTCGGGCGGCTTGAGGCCTGCCGTTCGAGACTGCGGCTTGGGCATCCAGCGGGCGGCCAGGGAATTGACCACGCCCGGTGGCACAAAAGCCCAGACCGCATCAGCGGCGCTTTCCAGTCCATACTTAAGGGCCGCCGGGGGCCCGCCGGAACCGGCCAGGTGAACCGCCAGCGCCCTCCTTAATATTCTGAGGACCCGGTCCCTGGCCGGACGGGGCCAGCCGCCGCTGCTGAAATCGGCTACTGGCCGGTCATCCGGAGGATATTCGCCGGGTTTAAGCGGCCGGAGCTGCCACAGGGCTTCTTCGCCGCTCCAGCCTTGGGGCATAGTCAGGAGCGATACCCAGAGCGACTGGGAGAGCAGGGCTTTCATCCAGACTCCACCCGACCAGTCATCAGCCCATTTCTCCAGGAGATCCAGCTGGGGCGGACCGAGCAGGCGGGCTTCCCTGACCGCGGCCTGGCTCCTGGGGTCAAAGTCGGGATTTAAGGCCCAGCCGTTCCGAAGACCGGCATCGGATAGCAGGGGCGCCGGGGCCGACCGGAACCAGCGGTCACAGACTACAGCCAGGCTCAAGCCGCCATACTTGACTTCCCAGAAGTGGGAGTCAGCGGAGGAAGGCTCAGCCGGCTTTTCCGCAGGATCCGGCATATGAGAAACCTGGGTGGTGAGCACCAGGTCGATAAATTCGGGCGGCAGCAGGAAGCCGCCGCTATCCTGGGCCGCCACCGGGTCAGGAAAAGAGGCTAAATCCAACTGGCGGCCGTTTTCGCCCCAGAGCTTGTTCTGGAAATAATCGCGGGCATCAGGCAGAACGAGAGCCGGGCGGTCTCGCAGCAGCTCTGAATATGCCCAGCCAAACAGAAGCCACTGTCTCAGGTATTCCTGTCGGGCTTGATCCGGGCTGAATTTTTCTCGCCAGAGAGCAGCCGGTCGGCCGAAGACCTGGTTGCCAGCAAAAAACAACAGGTCTGGATTTTGCTGCTTCAGGGCTGCCACCAGTCCGTTATGGGGATAGCCTTCTTCCTGGTTCTGGCTGAGAATAGCCAGCAGCAGACGGCTCCGCGGTAGCGGTTCTTTTCTTATTATTCCTATCGGAATATGAGCATAAGCCGGGTCAGCCGACATTCCCTCCAGCACCACCCGGAATTCCCGGTCCTGGTTGGCCTCCCAGTCAGGCACCCGGAAGCTGGCCAGCCAGTAATCGGGGTGGACTGGACTTCTGGCCACGGCCACCCAGTTGCCACCCTCCCTGATTTCCAGGACAG
>JANLGB010000001.1:0-2480 GCA_024653405.1 Candidatus Saccharicenans sp. | reverse complement strand
CCGTACCCGGGGAGGAGAGGCAGCCCGGAACAAAATGGGCACTGAGCCTCAAGGTGCCGCGGCTCAGGGTATAAAGGGTGAAGGCTTCCGGCCCCAGGGCTCTTTCCGGTCGGGTCTGGAATAGATTGCCCTCCAGCCGGAGCTCGTCCCAGCGACTGACTGCTTCCCCCGGCCCCACCCTGACTTCGGGTAAACTGGACACCAGAGCCAACCCACCCCCAATTTTTTCCGCCGGCAGGTGGAGTTCTTCCAGTTCATCCAGGACCTGGCCGCTGACCGTTTCCGCCACTGACAGCTTGAGGGACGATTGCCCGCCGGCCGTGGTCAGCCCCAGTCTCAATTCAATCCCGTTCCGGAGAGCTTTCTTCAGGACTTCCAGCTTTTCTTCGGAACTGACACTTTCCAGCTCGCCGATAAAAAGTAGCCCTTCGGTGGTCAACCCGACTTCCAAACCCTGGCCTCCGAGGGCTGCTTCCCGGTAATCGCCACTGGGACTTTTAAGGCCCAGCCTCAGGCCGACATAATTTCGAGCCCGAGGTCTCGACGGCAATTCCGGCACCGAAACTTTAAGCCGAACCTGGAGTACTCCGGAATCAGCAGCTGCTTCTCCGGTCAGGAGGAAGAGATAACGGTTGGCAGCGGAGGCCAGGCATTCAATCTCTCCCCCTTTAAGGCGCCAGTCCTCAAGACGATGGGAGTAGAAATCCGGTCCGACCCACTGCCGGCTGACCCCGGGCGACCACTCGAGCCGCAGCTGGCCAGCCCCAGCCGGGATGAAAACCATGACCAGGATAAATATTCCCAGCCAGATTAAATGAAATGATGGTCTTAACTTCTGGACCAGCGGTCGGCTGGAGAAACGGATGGGTGTGCTCCGAGTTTCGCTATCAGAATTAGTCCTGACCATTTCTTTATCCATCATTCATTCTTCACTTTTCTTTTCGCTCCTTAGCCCACCGCCCGGGTCAGAAGGTGTGACACCGGGTATTCGGCTTTGTCAGAAAACAACCCTGACCTCAGGAGCGGGTAGCAAACCACTGAAATTTTACCGCGGCTCCTGTTTCTTTCCAAATACTTCGTTTCAGGCAATTTCTTAAAGCCGAAGCCGCCAGGACGAGAACTACGAAAACTTTTCGTCCGCTGGCAGCGGGCCCCAGTTCTAATCCTCAGGGCAACCGGTTCTTTGGCCAGACCCAGGCCGGGATAGCTGGAAAAAATCCAGGCTTCTTTTCTTAAAGTAAAAACATCCTGCTTCCCGTCCCCTGGTCATCTTCTTTTCCCTGAACTGGGGAGCGGCCGGTTCACCCCGGCTTTGAATCCGGCCAAAGGAAAAGGCCAACCTGGCCGGTATTCTCACAGCCGGCCATAATTCTCATTCACCCGCCGGAGCTGCCAACAAAAATTTACTCGGCTGGCACCTCTTGCCAAGGGCTGGCCAGGCTCCGCAGCTTTCCCCTCTTTAACTTATCCCGGCCAGGGCAATCAGAGCCCTGGCCAGCTTGAAGCCTTCCAGGTAATCCTTGGAAGTAAAGGTCAGAGTCCGGGGAGCAGGTCTCTGGACGCCGGGAATCAACATTCCCAATTCGGCCTGCTGACTGTTATGGAAATTAATCTCAAATTGATAGGGCGGTTGAAGCTGGTAGGGCTTAAAATTTTTCAATGAAGCCAGGGCTTGCCTGGCTCCTTCTCTCAAATCAATCAGCACCTTCTCCCGGGCGTAATTTCTGGCCGCCAGCCGATTGACGGCTTCTTTCACTGCCACTGTTACCAGTTCTTTTCCCAGCAGTTCCCGGGCCTGGCGGCAGGTCTCGGTGTCACCGGTCAGCATGACCACCGGCACCTTGAAGTAGCCGGCCAGGGCCGCATTTATTCCCAGTTCCGGCATTTCTATACCGTTAATCCGGATGGAATAGATGGCCGCCCCGGAAATGGTATGGTCCAGAATGGCCGGGGCCGAGCCGGCCCGGGCGTGGTAACCGACAAAAATACAGGCGGCAAAGCTGGGATCAATTCCCTCCATCATGGACAGCGGCTTGGGCGAGCCGGAAATCAGCACCGCCCTGGGGTCGAGTTCGCTGGCGATGATATTACGCATGCTGCCGTGGGAATCATTGACCACCACCTCTGTGGCTCCGCGGTCGAACAGGCCCTGGACCACGGCATTGGTATCCTGCACCATCCACTTCCGGGCCAACTGGTATTCTGGTGAATCGGTTGAACACTGGTTGCCGTGAACCACTCCCCAAATACCCTCCATATCCACCGAAACGAAGACCTTGAGGGGCGGAGGGGAAGACGTCTTACCCCGGGCCGACAGTTGATTGGCGACCGCCAGGGCCGACAGCAGCAGCATGGCAATCAGAAACAGGGAGTTTATCCTGCGCTTCATATTCTCCTCCTTTCCTGTGCGTTTCCAGGGATAATTATCCGATATTTCGGATTTAAATAAAAATGCCATTTTAGAGACGGCTAAAAGCTGG
>JANLGB010000019.1:12934-17810 GCA_024653405.1 Candidatus Saccharicenans sp. | reverse complement strand
CCCCTGGTCACCGGCTCCGGGTTCGTGGTCGGGTCGCTCATCAACCCCGAGGGCGATATCGGGTGATTGCTCGTGAATGGAGGACAGGACACAGCAAGTTTTGTAATCAAAGCCGTAGATGGCCCGGGTATAACCGATTTCCTGCACCGTGCGGCGGACCACCTTCTGGAAATCGCAGTAACCGTTGGTGGTGATTTCGCCCGCAATCAACACCAGGCCGGTGGTGGCCAGGGTCTCGCAAGCCACCCGGCTTTTCGGGTCCTGAGCCATAAGGTCATCCAGGATAGCATCGGAAATCTGGTCACAAACTTTATCCGGATGTCCCTCGGTCACTGATTCCGAGGTGAAAAGATATTTTCCATTCTTAGCCATTGCTTGCCGCCTTTCACCATAACCGAACAGTTATTTGATAGCTTTTTTAACACAAAGCCAGGCCCATTGCAATAAGATTGATTTAACTTTTGCGACTTTTATGATATTTATAATCTGATTATTTCCAGAAAAATGAATAACTGCTTCAGAACCAAGCTGACCCTGACCACCAGGCTAACCATCCTGGTTTTCGTCTGTTGTCTGTTCGCCTGGTGGCAGACGGCTCAGGCTCAAAGCTTCAATTTTAATCCAGTGAGTTACAAGCTCAAGAACGGACTCCAGGTCATCGTGGTCGAAGACCCCTCACTGCCGGTAGTCACCTCAGTCCTGGCTTATGGGGTGGGCTCGGTCAACGACCCCGAAGGCAAAGAAGGTCTGGCCTACTTGATGCAGAACCTGATGTTCCAGGGGTCGGAGAACATCGGGCCCTTGCAGCACCTGAATTATATCCAGAATGTTGGCGGAGAACTGAATGCCGCCACCACCTTCGATAAGACTTTTTTTTACGAGACGGTGCCCTCCAACCAGCTGGGCCTGGTTCTCTGGCTGGAATCGGACCGGATGCATTTCCTCCAGGTCAGCGAGGCCACCCTGGCCAGGGAAAAGGAAAACTTGATTCGGAAAGAGAATGAAAGGTACCTGCAGGAACCTTTTAGCCGCTATTTCTTCCTGATAGACCAGATTCTTTATCCCGACTCACGATATGGCCATCCCCTGACCGGTTCAGCCCAGAGCCTCAGAAGTCTGACCCTGGATGATGTCCAGAAGTATTATCGTCGCTATTACGTTCCAAATAATGCCGTGCTCTGTCTCTGCGGCGACCTGAAGCTGGCCCGGGTGCGGGAGCTGGTCAGCCGCTATTTCGAAACGATACCAAGCGGTGAGGAACCGGGTCCCTATCCCACACCTGAATTTATCCCTTCGCTCTCGGCCAGGGACCAGGTCATGGTTGACCCCCTGGTATCCTCACCGGCGCTCCAGTTCGGGGTCAGGCTGGAGAACCTCAAGCCAGAAGACCTGATGGTCTTGGGGCTGATGGAACAGGTGCTGATTCAAGGCCCAACCTCCCGCCTGATGACTCGGCTGATAAAAAAAGAACGCCTGGCTGTTTTTATGAGTGGCGGGCTGGAAGAACGAGGGCCGTTTCAGTCGCTTAAGATCTTTCTTCTGGCCAATAACCAGATCATGGCCGAACGGGCCAAGAAGGCCCTGGCTGAAGAACTGAACCGCCTGAAAACCGAAATGGTTCCGGACAGGGAATTCCTGAAAGCCAAGAATAACTATAAATTCAACTACCTGAACCAGCTCACCGGGAATAATCTGTCCCGGGCCCTGGCCCTGGCTGACCTCTACTTGAAAGAAGGTCGGCTGCCGGACATCAACCGCGAACTCAACCGTCTGGAAAAACTTACTCCCTATTCCATTCTGGCCCTGGCCAGGCGGCAGCTGCGGGAAGAAAAGTACTGTTTCCTGACTATTTTGCCCAGATATTAATAAATATGAACAGATTTTCATATATCAGGACAAGACGCCTGGCGGCCGGGCTACTTCTTTTCGGGCTGCTGATTCCCGGTCTGCTGGCTCAAGAAAAATTCCGCAGGACACCGCCCTACCCCGACCCTCTGCCAGCCCTGGTTCTGCCGGCGGTCAATTCTGAATACTTGGGCAACGGACTGAGGGTGGTAACCATTTCCCGGGCCAACAATCCGGTCTTTAACCTAATGGTTCTGATTCAGGTTGGAGAAAGCGATTCGCCGCCCGAGCTGGCCGGATTGGCCACGGTGACGGCTCAGGTATTGCCGCGGGGTACGGCCACAGTCAGCCCGGGAGAAGTTGAGGAAAGGCTGGCTCTCCTGGGCATAGAGTATTCGGTCGAGGTCCAGGCTGACTATACCATTTTTTCTTTTATTTTCCTGGCCGAAAACCTGGAGCCGGCCCTGGAATTGATCAGCCTATTTTTTGTGGAGCCGGCTTTCCCGGCGCTGGAGCTGTCTGCGGTCAAACGGGAATATTATTATCAGCTATTACGGCGCCACCAGGACCCGGAAACCGCCGGTTATAACTTTTTTCTGAAACGCATTTTTTCCGGTTCGGGCTACAACCCCGGGGTGCTGGACGAGGAATTGATTAAGAATATTTCTGCCCGTGATGCGGCTCAGTTCCACCAGCGGTACATGAGACCCAATAATTCCACCATCATTTTTAACGGCCAGATTACCCTGGCCGAAGCCAGCCGGCAGGCGGCTCAGAACTTCAGACGCTGGGTGCCCAGGCCGGTAGAAAGAAAAACCGTCTCCAGGCTAAATAACAGGGACTTTGACCAGGTCTGCTTGCTGGATATTCCCGGTAATGAGGCGGCCATCATCACCGGTAATTTAACCGGCTCCATTTCTAGCCCCGACTATTTTCCCCTGCTTGTTCTCAATCATATCATGGGCGGGACCACCGGCAGCCGTCTGTTTATCAATCTGCGGGAAATCAAAGGTCTGGCCTTTTATGCTTTCAGTGATCTCAGTTTTTTCCGGGAAAACGGGCTGTTCTGGGTGCGGGCCAAAACGGCTCCTCCGGCCATTCCTGAAACCATCGCCGGAATCAACAGCATCATGCGCAGCCTGGCCGAAGAAAGGATTGAGCCGGAGGAGCTGGAAAGAGCCAAGGCCTACCTCATGGGCAACCTGCCGCTGCAGCTACAATCGCCGGAAAACCTGAGCCAGAGAATCGGCCTGCTCGACCTGTTCCAGCTGCCGCCAGACTTTTGGTCCAGGTACTTGCAGAACATCATGCCCGTCAACTCGGAGCTTGTCCGGGAAGTGGCCAGAAAATACCTGGCGGCCAGGCCCCTGGTGATCATAGTGGCCGATGCCTCCAGGGCTCTTGACTACTTGAAAGATTTTGACAAAATTGATGTCTATAACCGCAAAGGTCAATTTCAAGCTGTATTCCAGAAAGGAGTCTTGAGGTATGAAAATCGTTGAATGCGTCCCGAATTTCAGCGAGGGTCGTGACCGGGAAAAAATTCAGGCCATAGTCAGGGAAATAGAATCGACACCGGGCGTGAAGCTGCTGGCTGTCGACCCGGGCCAGGCCACCAACCGGACCGTGGTAACCTTTATCGGCTCTCCCGAAAGTGTCAAGGAAGCAGCCTTCAAGGCCGTCAGGAAAGCGGCCGAAGTTATCGACATGAGCCAGCACCAAGGAGCTCATCCCAGGATTGGCGCCACCGATGTCTGTCCCTTCGTTCCGGTTTCCGGGGTCACCATGGAAGATTGTGTCAGGCTGGCCCACGAGTTGGGAAAACGGGTGGGAGAAGAACTAAGCATACCGGTTTACCTGTACGAGGAAGCGGCCACCAGACCAGAGAGAAAAAACCTGGCCAGCATCAGGGCCGGGGAATATGAAGGGCTGGCCGATAAATTAAAGGACCCTAACTGGCAGCCTGATTACGGGCCGGCCGTTTTCAACCCTCGGGCCGGGGCCACGGTCATCGGGGCCAGGGAATTTCTTATTGCATACAATATCAACCTTAACACCCGCGACCGGAAAATCGCCCAGGAGATAGCCTCCTTTCTCCGGGAAAGCGGTCGGCCTAAGAAAGACAGACAGGGCAACCTCGTTTATGATAAGAACGGACAGCCGGTCAAGGTCCCGGGAAAATTCAGGGCGGTCAAGGCAGTCGGCTGGTACATTGATGAGTATGGTATAGCCCAGATTTCCATCAATTTTACCAATTATAAAATCACCCCACCCCACCTGGTGTTCGACGAAGCTTGCCGGCTGGCGGAAAAAATGGGGGTCCGGGTGACCGGGAGTGAGCTGGTCGGGCTGATTCCCCTAGAGGCCCTGCTGCTGGCTGGGCGTTACTACCTTGAAAAACAGGGTAAAAGTCCCGGAGTTCCCGAAAAGGAATTGATCAGGATAGCGGTCAGGTCACTAGGGTTGAGCGATATAGTTCCTTTCGATCCGGCCAAGAAAATTATTGAATACCAGTTCCCGCCGGATGATAAGTCGCTCCTCCGGCTGAGGCTGGATGAGTTTGCCGACGAACTGTCGATGGATTCCCCGGCCCCGGGTGGCGGCAGCGTGGCTGCTCTGTGCGGCAGTCTGTCCGCCGCCCTGTCGGCCATGGTGGCCAACCTGACAGTCGGCAAAAAAGGCTACGAGACGGCCTGGGACCGGATGAAAGAAGTGGCTCTGCGGGCCCAAAGATTAAAAGACGAATTGCTGCAGGCCGTCGACCTGGATACCAGGGCCTTCAACCGGGTCATGGAAGCCTTCCGCCTGCCGAAGGCCACAGATGAACAAATCCGGGAACGAGAGGCGGCCATCGAGCAGGCTAACAAGGAAGCCACCTTGGTTCCGCTATCGGTTCTGGAAAAGGCGGTGGCCCTGGCCGAGCTGGCTTACGAAGCGGCCAGTCACGGCAATAAAAATTCGGTCAGCGATGCCGGGGTAGCCGGGCTGGCAGCCAGGAGTTGCGGGCTGGGCGCTTTCTATAACGTGCGGA
>JANLGB010000019.1:0-12924 GCA_024653405.1 Candidatus Saccharicenans sp. | reverse complement strand
GCGGATCAATCTCCCTGGAATCCAGGATGAAAAATTTAAGAAAAAGACTCTGGCCCGAGCCAAGCAATTGATAAAAAAATTGGATGTCCGGTTGAAGAAGCTGGAAAAACTTATGGACAGAGCCCTTAGCTGAAGGCAGGCTCCTCTGCCGGGAGCGTGTCCAAAGAATTTAATGGATTTGTGCATAAAGAATAAATAAAAAAACAGAACTGCCTCTAAAGTTCGGGATTGGCCTGAATTTTGAAAATTATTTAATCAATCAGACTCTTCCTGTTTCTGGCCCAGATGATAGCCGGCTTAATTTAATCCAATAGAAAATATCTATTTAGCCTCAGTCTACCCGGCTTTAAGCTGCGAATTAAGATAATTTTTTGAAGAGAAAGCTCAGCCCAAAGAGGAAGAGGGCCAGAAAGATGATGGCTGCCGAGGCCGGCAGGTTAAAAAGATAGGCTAAGAGTATTCCCCCGATTATTGATAGCAGGCTGAAGATACTGGAAAGAAACAGAGTCAGGCGGAAATTAGGCGAAAGCTGCAGGGCCGAGGCAGCCGGAATGACCGTCAGCCCCGTTACCAGCAGCAGGCCCACCACTCTGATGCCCAGGACAATGGTCACCGCCGTTAAGACCACCAGCAGCCGGTCCAGCTTTTTTACCGGGATCCCAGAAGCAGCAGCCGAATCCCGGTCGAAGGTCATGAACACCAGCCGGGGAAAATTGAAAAATATCCCGGCCAGCACCAGACAGACCAGGCCAGCCGCCAGATAAACTTCGAGAGGGGCAATAGCCAGGATATCGCCGAAAAGGTAGGCTACGAGTTCAGCTCCGAAGTCTCTTTTAACCGACATCAGGAAGATAGCCAGGGCCATCCCGGCGCTGCTCAAAATTCCTATCAAGGTGTCTCCCGGCAACTTGCCCTGCTCTTTAAGTTGCAGGATTAACAGCGAGCCCAGAAGGCATATCCCCACCGATACCAGGACCGGCATCAGGTTGAGGAGCAAACCCAGGGCCACCCCGGCAAAGGCCAGGTGCGACAGGCCGTGGCTGATCATGGCATCCCTTCTGAGGACCAGAAAAACCCCCAGCAGGCCGCAGGCCAGGCCCAGGAGGCTTCCGGCCACTACCGCCCTTAATAACAGACCGCTGAATAGCAAACTCTGGCTCATGGTTAATGCCGGTGTGAAACCAGATGATGTCCGCCTCGCAATAATTCCTGAACGATCGAGGACTGGCAGAATTCGGCATGCTGGCCGTGGTAGATAAGTTTTTGATTAAGGCAGGCCACCCGGTTGACATGGCGATTGACAATGCCGTAATCGTGGGTCACCAGCACTATGGTCAAGGTCTTCTCCTGGTTGAGTTGCCCCAGGAAGTCATAAAAATTCTCCTGGGCCGGATGATCAACCCCGGTGGTCGGCTCGTCCAGGAGTAGGATTTCCGGCTCGCTAGCCAGAGCCCGGGCTATCAGGACTCTCTGCTGCTGGCCACCAGACAGGCTGTTCATGGGTTTTCGGGCCAACTGCTCCAGGCCAACTGTTCTCAGGGCCTCGCCTATTTTTTCTTTTACCTGTTTCCGGCTGAGACCCTTTAGCCTGCGGACGGAATGGAGACTGGTGGCGATGACCTCTTCGACCGAGATGGGAAACACCGGGTCAAAATTGGTGGCTTTTTGCTGGATATAACCGAGCCTGAACCAATCCCCGAAGGTTTCCTGCGGCTGGCCGAACAGCCAGACTCGTCCTTTTTGAGGCTTCAGCAGGCCGACAATTATCTTGAGCAAGGTGGTTTTACCTGAGCCATTAGGCCCGATGATGGCCAGGAAATCTCCCCGGTATATGGACAGGTTGATATCCAGAAGGGCTGGAACCGAGTCATAGGAAAAAGTTATTCCTTCTACCCTGACAATTTCTTCAGTCTGTCTATCCATGGTTAATCGCACTTCAGGGCCGTTTTCAGGACCAGCAGGTTATCGCTCATCAAGTCGAGGAAACTCCGGCCGGCCTTCAACTGGGCTTCAGTCAGGTTAACCCCGGCTGAAAGGCTATACAGTGCAGCTCCGGTTTCCCGGGCCACAGTCCGGGCATAGGCCGGGGGGTGAGAGCTTTCATAGAAAATTGCTCCAATCTGCCGTTCTCTCACTAAGTTTATTATTTCCTGAAGTTTCCTGGCTCCTGGTAGGGCCTCGGGCTGGGGCCCGGTCAGGCTGATTAGAGTCAGGCCATAGCGGGCAGCCAGGTAGGAAAAGGCCTGGTGCCCGGCCAGAATGATTTCCCGGTGGCGACAGGAACTGAGCTCCTGGAGGTATCTTTCATCCAGGGCTTGGAGCTTGTCCAGAAGAAGCTGTCCCCTCTTTGCATACAGAGCCGCCCCTTCCGGGTCCAGCTCCGACATTTCCCTGACCAGGGCTTTAACCAGGTGCCTGTCGGCCTCAAAATCGAGCCAGACATGGGGGTCATCCTGCCGGACAGCCGGAAACCCTTCCGACTTGAGGCAGTCCAGAAATTTCAGGTGTCTGGTCTTTTTATCCAGGACCAGAGTTTTTTCCAGTCTGTTCAGCCAGGGCTCGAGGCCTCCCCCCACCGCCAGCAATAAATCGGCTCCGGCCAGCAATTTGAGGTCAGAAGGCCTGAGCTGGAAATGATGGATTTCGGCTGACGGGGGTATCAGCTGCCTGACGTCTGCCCGGTCGCCGGCCACTTCTCTGGCCAGGTCGGTCAGGGGCAGGATGGTGGTCACCACTTTCAACCGGGGTTCAGCCGTAACCCGGACTGCCACCAAAACCGTCAGGGCCAGAACCAGGATAATTGAAGCCAGCCACCTAATGGCCCGGGTTAGAGTCAAGGCCTGCCTCCGGTTAAACTTGCAATTTGGTCATATTTTTAGGATATTATAACATATTAATCAATCTTAAAAGGAGCGAACTATGAGCACTGATTTGACCTCTCTTCAACCGGAAAAACTCTGGAAACATTTCAGCCAGATCCTGACCATCCCTCATGGCTCAGGGAACGAGAAGGCCCTGGCCAGCCATATCCTTAACCTGGCCCGAAGCTGGGGACTTGAGGCCCGGCAGGATAAAGTGGGCAACGTGGTGGTGCGCAAACCGGCCTCGCCCGGAAAGGAAAATTCAGTCGGGGTGGTGTTGCAGGCTCACCTGGACATGGTTTGCGAGAAAAATTCCGATGTCAGCCATGATTTCTTGAAGGACCCGATACAGCCGAGGATTGATGGGGACTGGGTCAAGGCCAGCGGGACCACCCTAGGGGCCGACAACGGCATCGGGCTGGCGGCCTGCCTGGCGGTGCTGGAAGACCGGGGTCTAACCCGCGGTCCGCTGGAATGCCTGTTTACGGTGGACGAAGAAACGGGTCTGACCGGAGCTTTCAAGCTGGGACGGGATATGCTCCAGGGAAAGTTATTGCTGAACCTGGATTCAGAGGACGAAGGAACTTTTACCATCGGCTGTGCCGGCGGCGCTGATTCGGAAATTACCCTGCCCCTTGAACGTAAAAAGAAAAAAGCCACCAATCTGCTACTCATCAAAATCTCCAGTCTGCTCGGCGGTCATTCCGGCCTAGACATTAATCTCGGACGGGGCAATGCTCTCAAGCTCTTAAGCCGGGTGCTGGCCCTGGCCTCTGAAAAATACAAGCTGGAACTGGTGGCCCTGAACGGTGGCAACAAGAGGAATGCCATTCCCCGGGAAGCCTGGGCGGTGGTGGCGATGGAACCAAAGACCCGCAAGAGTCTGCTCAACTTTCTAAAAAAAGAATTCGAGACCATAAAATCAGAATACCGGGTAACCGAACCCGAACTGGCTTACGACCTCAGAAATTCGGTTGATTCCGATTTTCCGCTGACAGTGGAATCCCAGAACCGGCTGCTGCGGTTAATCCTTTCTCTACCCCACGGGGTAATTTCGATGCATCCCCAGATAGCCGGGCTGGTAGAAACATCCAGCAACCTGGCCATAGTCAACACCGAGCCCCGGCAAGCCAGGATAATCTGTAACAGCCGGAGCTCAGTGCTTTCGGCCCTGGAGGCCACCCGGCTGGTCATCAGGTCAGCCAGTCAGCTGGCCGGGGCCAGGGCAGTCCAGCCCCAGGGTTACCCGGCCTGGACTCCCAACCTGGATTCGCCCCTGCTGGCGAATATGGTTAAAATTTACAGGAACCTCTTCCAAAAAGAGCCTGAAGTTAAAGCCGTCCATGCCGGCCTGGAATGCGGAATAATAGGAGAGAAATATCCAGGAATGGACATGATTTCTTTTGGTCCGACCATCAAGTATCCTCATTCTCCTGATGAAAAGGTCAGTATTAGTTCGGTAGAAAAATTCTGGCAATTCTTGCTGGAGGCCCTCAATAAATTAACTTGATATAAAATGGAGAGCTGCCATGAAGAGAAGAAAATTTCTTCTGCTTCTGGGAATTTTTTCTTCTCTGCCTTCAAGGCTGTGGTCAAGGCTCAAACCAGGGAGGACGATGATGAAGAAAGCCATTCAGACCGACCGGGCCCCCAGGGCCATCGGCCCCTATTCCCAGGCCATCCGGGCTAACGGGTTTATTTTTGTGTCGGGCCAGATTCCGCTGGACCCGGCCCGAGGCGAAATAGTCGGGACCACCATAGAAGAACAAACCCACCAGGTTTTGAAAAACATCCAGGCCATTCTCGAAGCTGCCGGCAGTTCCATGGCCGAGGTGGTCAAGGCTACAGTCTATCTGTCTGACATGAATGATTTTGCCAAAATGAACGCCATTTACGCCCAGTATTTCCCCGAACCCTTTCCGGCCCGGGCCGCTTTCCAGGTGGCCAGGTTGCCCCGTGATGTCAAGGTCGAAATCGAAGTGATGGCTGTGGCCGGTCCCGAGGTGGCACCAATAGTCAAATAGACAGGCCACCGTAATTTTGGTCGGCCAGCTTAATTTTTGCCGGCTCTGTAGTATAATTTTAGTTGAGGATGAACGATGCCCATATATGAATATCTTTGCCAGAATTGCCAGAAAAGATTCGAGATTCTGGTTAATCTGAATAGCGAGCTTAAGGTTACCTGCCCCAACTGCCGTAGTGACCGGGTTAAGAGGCTGGTTTCTGCCTTTGGCATCGGCGGTGGTGGCAGCAGGATTAAAAGCGGAGGCAGCGGTTGTTCGACCTGCTCTTCCCATAGTTGTTCCACCTGCAAGTAAGCTTTTTCTTGACATTTTCCGCTCTTATCCTGTAAATCTATTCACTTATTTATCTTAAATTTCTAGGAAGAGGAGCGACGAAATTTTGGCTGACTCGGAAAAGACAGGCCTGAGAATCGGAGTGGATTCTGGCGGAACCTTTACCGATTTCGTCATTCATTCCCGGGGCCAGCTGACCGTAAAGAAATTGCCTTCTACCCCAGCTGACCCAGCCGAGGCCATTCTGAATGGTCTGGCTGAATTCTGCTCGAAGGAGCGAGCGACCGTCATTCACGGGACAACGGTCGGCACCAATACTCTGCTGGAAAAAAAGGGCGCCCGTCTGGCTTTTATCACCACCAAAGGTTTTGAAGACATTATTTTTATCGGCCGGCAGACCAGGAAGTATCTTTATAACTTGAAGGGAGAAGAGAGGAGTTACCTCCTCCCACCCCGGCTGTGCTTTGGCCTGGGCGAGAGAATCCTGGCCAGCGGGCAGGTGGAAAAGCCCTTGGGAAAGGAAGAAATAGATAGAATCATCGACCACCTGAAGAAGGAAAAGGTGGAGGCAGTGGCTGTTTGCCTGCTGCATTCTTATGCCAACCCGGTTCACGAGCTGGCGGTGGCCGACAGATTGCAGCAGGCCGGGTTCAGGGTATCGGTCTCTTCCAGCCTGCTGCCCGAACACCGGGAATTTGAACGGGCCTCTACCACGGTCATCAATGCCTATCTCCTGCCCGTTATGGATCGCTACCTGGAAAAATTGGAGACCAGCCTGTCTGGGGCTGAGCTCAAAATCATGCAGTCCAACGAAGGCTACATTTCGGCCGGCCGAGCCAGGATGGAACCTATCAGGACTATACTATCAGGCCCTACCGGTGGAGTAGTCGGAGCTTATCACCTGGCCAGGGCGGCCGGTTTCCGCAAGGTTATCAGTTTTGACATGGGTGGAACCTCAACCGATGTTTCCCTGATTGACGGCCGGATAAAAAGATCTACCGAAAACCTGGTGGGCGATTACCCCGTCCGTTTGCCCATGGTCGATGTCCATTCGGTGGGAGCTGGCGGCGGTTCGGTGGTCTACGTGGACCAGGGCGGACTGTTGCGGGTGGGTCCCCAGAGTGTAGGGGCCAATCCGGGGCCGGCCTGTTATGGCCAGGGAGATATTCCGGCTGTGACCGACGCTAATCTCTTGCTGGGCCGACTGGACCCTGAATTCTTTCTGGGTGGTAAGATGACAATCTACCCGAAAAGAAGCCAGAAAGCCCTGGAGTCAATCGCCAGAAAAATCGGCCGAAGCCTGGTGGAAACTGCCCTGGGGGTGGTCGATATTGCCAACGCCAGCATGGAAAAAGCCATCAGGGTGATTTCGGTGGAGAGGGGCTATGACCCGCGCCAGTTCACCCTGGTATCCTTCGGTGGGGCCGGCGGACTGCATGCGGTGGAAATGGCCGAACATCTCCAGATTCCCCGGGTGATTATTCCCCGCCTGGCCGGGGTGCTGTCGGCCCTGGGGCTATTGCTGGCCGATGCGGTCAAAGATTATTCCAGGTCTTTTATCCGGCTGGCCCAGAAAACTGACCCGGCTGAACTGGAAAAAGCTTTTGAACAGATGGCCGAACAGGCCCTGGCAGACCTGGCCGAAGATGGTTTTGACCCGGCTGAGGTCCTGGTAGAAAGGCAGTTGGATTTAAGGTACCTGGGGCAGTCGCACGAACTGAGCATTCCCTACCGCCCGGGTGCTTTTCACAATTTCAGTTATCTTAACGAATTTCACCGCCAGCACCGTCGCCTGTTTTCTTACTATCACCAGCACCGGCCGGTGGAAATAGTCAACCTGAGAATCAGAGCCATTGCCCGGGCCCCCAGGGTCAAGCTCCAGACTTTTGACCGCAGCCCGGAGGTACCGCGGGCCGCCCGGCTAAAAAAACAGTGGCTGTACTATGGCCTGGAAAAATACCAGGTAGACGTGCTGGACCGGTCGCGGTTGCTGGCCGGCAACAGGATTCCCGGGCCCTGCCTGATCGTTGATGCTGAATCCACCACCTTTGTTCCCCCCGGTTACCTGGCCGAGACCGATGAGTACTTAAATCTAATCATTGAGAAAACAGGAACCAAATGAAGCTGTTTGACCCGATCGAGCTGGAACTTTTCAAGAATCTATTTACTTCCATAACTGAGGAAATGGCCGCGGTGCTGCAGCGGACGGCCCTGTCTCCCAATATCAAAGAAAGAAGGGATTTTTCTTGTGCCCTGTTTACCCGGCTGGGCGAAACTTTTGCCCAGGGCTCCCATATCCCGGTTCACCTGGGGGCCATGCCCTTATCGGTCCAGTCGGCGCTGCAGGCGGTGGAATTTCATCCCGGCGATGTGGTCATATTGAATGACCCTTACCGGGGGGGTACCCACCTGCCCGACATTACCTGCATTCAGCCTTATTTCGTTGGTGATAATCTCTGTTTCCTGGTGGCTAACCGGGCCCATCATTCCGATGTCGGCGGCCTCACCCCCGGTTCTATGCCCCTGGCCACTGAAATTTTCCAGGAAGGGGTCATCATCCCCCCGCTCAAGCTGTACCAGCGGGGCCGGTTGAATGAAGAGGTGCTCAGCCTGCTCCTGGCCAACGTCCGGACTCCGGAAGAAAGGCGGGGAGATATTCTGGCCCAGGTGGCGGCCAATTCCCGGGGAGCCAGGCGCCTGGGGGAAATGCTCAACCGCTATGGTCTAGAAAAATTGACCCTGTACGCTGACCAGGTCCAGGATTATACCGAAAAAATTCTCCGGGCCACTATCGAGTCCATTCCCGACGGGCACTATGAGTTTGAGGACTTTCTGGACGATGATGGGTTCAACAACCGACCGGTCAAGATAAGAGTGGCTCTAACCATCAAAGACGATGAAGCCTGGGTTGATTTCAGCGGTTCAGCCGCCCAGGTGTCAGGTTCGGTTAATGCCAATTTTGCTGTTACCTATTCTGCGGTCCTCTATGTTTTCCGTAGCCTGGTGGAAGAAGACATACCTTTTAACACCGGCCTGATGAAACCGGTCCACATCATCGCCCCGGAAGGCTCGGTGGTCAACGCCACCTTCCCCTCGGCCCTAGCCGGAGGTAACGTGGAAACATCTCAGAGAATCGTCGACGTCCTGCTGGGAGCGCTGGCCCGGGCCATTCCCGACCGGATTCCGGCCGCCAGCCAGGGAACGATGAACAATATTGCCTGTGGCGGCTTTAATCCCAGGACTAGAACCAGCTTTGCTTATTACGAGACTATCGGCGGTGGCCTGGGGGCCTCAGCTACCCATCACGGACTGAGCGGGGTCCACTGTCACATGACCAACTCCCTAAACACCCCGATTGAAGCTTTGGAAAATTACCTGCCCCTTAAAATCAGACGTTACTCGTTGCGGAAAAACTCGGGCGGACGGGGATGGCGGCGGGGAGGTGATGGGCTCATCCGGGAATACCAGTTCCTGGTACCGGTAAATCTGACCATCATCTCGGACCGGAGGAAATTGAAACCTTACGGGCTGGCGGGGGGGCAGCCGGGACGGGCCGGAATTAATCTGCTGATCAGAAAAGGACGGAGGAAAGTTCTGGCTTCCAAGGTTAACCTCAAGCTGGAGGCTGGAGATATCCTGAGAATCGAAACTCCCGGGGGCGGTGGCTATGGCCCGGTCAAAGGCTGAAGCTTCAATCGACGGTTAAAGTCTTGCTGATGTTTCGCGGCTGGTCCGGGTCCAAGCCCAATTCCTGACTGACGTAATAGGCCAGCAGCTGGGCCACCACCACGCTCAGAATGGGACTGAGATAGAAATTATCAGAGACCAGCGGAATCAAAAAATGGGAATTGAGCCTCAGGGACGGTTCGTCCGGCCCGATCAGGGCAATTTTCCCGTAGCGACAGCTGACTTCATTCATATGGGAAATGCTCATCCTGGCGTCCTCGGCCGTGCTGATGAACAGGACCCAGTCATCGGGAGAAATGATGGCCAGTGGTCCGTGCTTGAATTCTGAAGAATACATGGCTTCGCAGGGAATGTAGGAAACTTCCTTTAGCTTCAGGGCCCCCTCCAGGCAGGCCCCGTAGGAAAGGCCGTAGCCCAGATAATAAAGGTATTTTTTCCCCTTGAGCACCCGGGCCAGCTCTTTAACCGGGCCCGGGGTCTGGTGCAGGGTTTCTGCGATTAGCTGTGGCAGGAGGTCCAGGTCCTCCTTGGCCAACGGAACCGGCAACCCTTTTTCCGTGGCCAGGAGGCAGGCCAGCACCAGAAAAGTCAACACCTGATTGAGAAAGGTCTTGGTGGCCGGGACCGAGATTTCCACCCCGGTCAACAGGGGCAGGTATTGCTCAACCCGCAGTTGCAGGGATGAACCGAGAACATTGACCATGGCCACCAGGTTACTGGCCTTCCGGCTCTGGAGCAGGTTCAAAACGTTAATGACATCCTTGGTCTCCCCGCTCTGGGACACCAGGATAAAAGCTTCCTGCTCCGGGTCAAAATTTCTGTAGTATTCGCCGAAGGCCCCGGCAATCACTGGAATCGCTTCCAGGTGGCTGATGGCATTGAGATAGAAGGCCCCGAGAACGCAGGCGTTATAAGAAGAACCGGAGCCCACAAGAAAAACCCGGTTGACTTTGGCCAGCATTTCCAGGATGCCCTGAAGGTTTTCTTTCTGGCCCAGGTATTCTAAAAGGGCCCGGGTTTTTTCTGGCTGTTCATAAATTTCTTTCAGCATGAAGTGTGGGTACTCCCCTTTCTGGGCCTGTTCCACATCCAGGGTGCAGCGGTATGGTTCCCGAGTTACCTCCTGGCCACTGGATAGGCTCCGGACACGGTAGGAAGTCGGCGAAAACTCCACGTATTCTCCATCCTTAATGGTAACTATGTTCCGGGTTAAGGGTAGGATGGAAGGCAGGTCGGAAGAACAGCAGATAAAGCCTTCTCCCACACCCAGGTAGAGGGAAGAATATTTCTTAACGCAATACATCTGGTGGCTGCCGACCTCGCTGACGCAAAAAGCATAGTCCCCCTGGAGCATCCGGTCGGCTTTTTCCAAGGCCCGGCCCAGGTCTGGGGAATTTTTATAAGCTTCTTCCACCGCGTGAACGCAGACTTCGCCGTCATTTTCACCGCGGAAACGGTGACCGGCGGCGGTCAGGGCTTGAATCAATTCCCTGGTGTTAACAATATTTCCATTGTGAGCCCCGATTAATCGCTGTTGACAGTCAAAATGGGGTTGGGCATTTCGGGGCAGCGGTTGTCCGAAGGTGGCCCAGCGGAGCTGGATAATTCCCTTGTAGCCCTGCATTTCTTCAAAACGTAGCTTGGCCGCCACCTCCTCTATCTTGCCCACGTCTTTTCTGAGCTCGGCTCGCAGTCCATCAAAAACGCCCAGACCGACCGAGTCGTAACCGCGGTATGTCAAACGCCTCCCGGCCGCCAGCAGAATCTGTCCCAGGTCCTGGCGTCTTTCTTGGAAAATAATCCCAAAAATGCCGCACATATTTCACTCCTTAGCCCTAAACTCCATAGCTAAAGACGGTTCCGGATTTTACCCAACCCGGTCGTCGGATTGACTTTCTTGATTTTGCTTTTTTCTATCATCAACGAGGGCTGGTAGGCAACGTAATTGAGCAGAATCATCACCCTTTGCCGGTCGCTCAGCTCGCGGCTGAATAATCCCCTCAAGCCTCGCAGAGGCCCTTCCATCACCTCAATTTCGTCCCCGGGTTCGGGCTCCTGTCCGTATTTCATCAATTCAATCAGGCCATTGATTTCTCTGGATTTCAGGCCTTTGATTATCTCCGGGTCGAGCGGGACCGGCCCCAGGTCGTTGCCTATCACCTTCTTCACCCCCCGGGTAAAAATTACCTTCCGGTATTGTTCGGGATACCGGAACCTCAGGAAAAGATAGCCCGGGAAAAACGGCCGGACAACCCCATCCCTACTGTATTTTGGGTTATAAACTGTAAACCCGGCCTGGCCGAAAAAGTTTTCGACCTGGCCTTCCTTCCTGGGCTTAGTCTGGATTACATACCACCTGACCATCTCTCCCCGTCCGTTCTTATGTATTTTTATGTTTGCTAAAAAATATTCAGGAAAAAAAGTTTTCTATGTCCCTGATCTTCTTGGGAATGGCCGGTCCCAGAACCCGTCCACCCTTGTCTGTTACCAGGACATCATCTTCAATCCTGACTCCGCCAAAGTCCAGGTACTTTTCAGCCCGCTCGTAGTTTATGAAATCAAGGTGCTTTTTCTCTTTTTTCCAGCTGGCGATGAGGGGCGGAATAAAATAGATTCCCGGTTCGACTGTCAGGACAAAACCCGGTTCCAGGGTCCGAGCCAGCCGCAGGTAGCCCAGGCCAAATTGTTCGCTCCGCTTGAGGCTCTGGTCGTAGCCCACGTGGTTTTCACCCAGGTTTTCCATGTCATGGACATCCAGGCCCAGCAGGTGACCCAGGCCGTGCGGGAAAAATAGGGCGTGGGCCCCACGATTAACGGCCTCATCCAGGTCGCCCTTCATCAGCCCCAGGTCCTTCAAAGCCTCGGCCATGACCCTGGCCGCCTTAAGGTGAATATCGCGATACTTGATTCCGGGGGCAATGGCTTTAATGGCTTCTTCCTGGCTTTTAAGAACAATAGAATAAATGTCCCGCTGCCGCTGGTTAAAGCGGCCCCCGACCGGGATGGTCCTGGTTATATCGCAGGCGTAATGCCGGGCTGATTCGGCTCCTGTGTCCATGACCATCATCCGGCCCCGGGCCAGGGTATCGCCATAGGAAGTCTTATGAAAAATCTGTCCGTTGATGGTGACAATAGGCGGGAAAGCAAAAGACAGGCCGTTGGCCCTCAAGACCATTTCCATGAAGGCCAGGACTTCCTGTTCTTTAACCCCGGGTCTGACCCGCGGGATAGCCGCCAGGTACATTTCCCTGGTTACGGCCAGGGCTTTTTCAATTTCTTTGACCTCTTCCGGGCTTTTAACCGACCGGAGGGCCACCACCGCTCTGATGAGTTCCAGGGAAGCCGCCGATTTGAGTTCAGCTGGAGCTATATTCAGCCAGGCAGAAAGCTGCAGCTTGGTTTCCGCCCGGTAAGGGGGAAGAAAATGAACCTGGCGCCCTTGAGACCTGGCCTTTTGCAGATATTCGGCCAGGGCGGCTGACGGCTGGACCTGCCTGACTCCGACCGCTGCTGCCCGGTCCTTCATTCTGGGTTGCGGTCCAACCCAGATAATATCTTCCAGAGTAACATCGTCCCCGAAAATTATATCCCGCCCTTCGTCAATATCGATAATGGCTGTGAGCCCCGGTGAATCAAGGCCGAAGAAATAGAGGAAAGTGCTGTCCTGCCTGAAGGGATAGGCATTGGCCGGGTAATTCATCGGGCTATTGATATTGCCCGGAAACAAGCAAATCCCCGTCTTGACCAGGCTTTTGAGCTTCTTTCTTCTCTGTTGATAAACTTCCGGCTTAAACATGATGTCCTCCTGTCGGCATTTTTACAGTCATCTATACCAGAATTCCAGAATTAGATCAAAAAGATTTTGCCTCAGGGCAAGAGCCGGAGCCGGCCCTTCTGTCTGACCTCCCGGCACATCCCGGCAAACAAGAGAGGTTTCCAGGCAGGAACAGAAGTTATAAGAAAAGAGAGGCAAGATAAACAAAGAAGGGATAATTGGCAAAAACTAATGAGGAAGATGGTAGCGGGGGCTGGATTTGAACCAGCGACCTCCGGGTTATGAGCCCGACGAGCTACCTGAC
>JANLGB010000199.1 GCA_024653405.1 Candidatus Saccharicenans sp. | reverse complement strand
AGCGCTCAGCAGGTATTCCCGGGCCTGGAGGTTGTCGGGCTGGTCGTTGACCGCCTGCCTGGCCAGGTCAATGGTGCGGTCCAGGAGGCCAAGGTTGGCCTGCAGGATCTCGGCCATCTCGGGTGGCAGCCCATTTTCGGAAGATTCCAGGGCCTGGGTCAGCGATTGCACCGCCTTCTGGTAATAGAATTCGGCTTCCTGAAGCTTCTGAATGGCCAGGTTCAGTGAAGCCAACTGGAGTTCCGGTTGACCGGACTTCTGGTAGTACCGGCCCAGGTAAAAAGCACCGGCGATAAAGGCCACCAGTACCAGGCTGGCCAGGGCATACTTGAAGGCCGGCGCCGAAACCCGAAACAGGTCGGCGATTCTACGCCCGGTTCGTTCTCTTACCGGTCCCGTCGTTTCGGCCTGAAGCTGTGGAATTACCTCGGCCTGGAGACGGTTCTTCAAGTTTTGCCAGACCCGGTCCGAAGGTTCCATTCCGCCAGTCGGCACGACTCTTTCTTTTATCTTGGCCAGCTCTTCATACAGTTGCCGGCAGCGGGCGCACCTGTCCAGATGAGCCTGAAGCTCCCCTCGGTCCCTCTCCCGGAGTTCTCCATCCAGGAGTTCGTTGATAAAACGTTGAGCTTTACGGCAATTCATCTGCCTGCTCCTTTCAAGAACTGCTGCTTCTTTAGGATTTTCCGGAGTTTCATCCGGGCCTTAAAAAGCTGCGACTTGGAAGTCCCCACCTGGCAGCCGAGGGTCTCGGCGATTTCTTCGTGGGTCAACCCTTCCACCTCGTGAAGGAGGAAAACCGTCCGCAACCTCTCCGGCAACCTGGCTACCGCCTCCTTAATAGCTCTAGCCAGGTCATCCCGTTGGGAATCGAAGGTAACATCAGCTTGGCCTTCATCGGCCGGAGCCATCGCTTCCAGCTTTTCATCGTAGACTTTTTCTCGCCTCAGGTGGCTGTAGCAGGTGTTCAGGGCTATCCGGTAGACCCAGGCCGGAAATAATTCCGGGCGGTCTATGGCCCTTATGGAGGAAAAGATCTTCATGAAAATATCCTGGGTCAGGTCTTCGGCCGTCTGGTGATCGCGGGTCTGGTTGAAGGCCAGCCCGTAGACCTTGTTCTTGAAGAGGTCATATAGCCTCTCAAAAGCCTCCAGGCTGCCCGACTGGGACCTGCCTATAAGTTCTGCCAGATCAGCAGCTTGCGGATTACTCTGCCTCATTTCCAAGAGCCTTTCTCCTGCCAGGTTTCCGGCCGGTTTGATTCTGCTTATATTATCAACCATCGCCATCCTTAAAACCAGCGAATTGTAAACAGTTAGCATCTGTTAAACCTCATAAGTAAAGACAGGCGACGGGGCTAAAGGGTTGCCAGCAATTTGAAATAAAATTCTTATTGTTTCAGGGGCGAGGGATCTTCAGAATAGTCACCGCTGGTAAGGAGCTTTCTGATCTTATAAGTGCCCAGTTTACGGGCTTTTAGAAATCCATCCCAGGCCGCTTCGGCCAGTCGGCCGTTTTCCCTGAGGTCATGGAGCCATTCACGGCAATAATCAGGTGGACCAGGGGGTAGGAGGCCGGCATGAATCTCCATCAGCCAGCGCTTATTTAATTCTTCCTGCGGACCGATTGGCTCGGCCATGATGATGGGCAAGCCCAGGGCACAGTAGAAAGACAGTTCACTCGGCTTGGTCCAGAGAACGTCGGTCTGTCTCAGCCAGCGGTTAAACTGCTCCAGATAATCAAACACGTTTTGGCTAAAAATTAAATAAATCTGGCGGCCAACTTCATTTTCCAGGCCCTGCTGGTTGATAAATTTCAGGCTTTTTTCCATCGCCCGGCGCTGGAGTCCACAGGATACCAGGAGTCTGATTTTACCGCCGGTTATATCTTTCTTCAGGCTCTTCAAAATCCGGCGCAAAATTTCGGTCTGAGCTCCAGCTCCACCAATGGCAAACATAACTGTCAACCGGTCTTCCTGGCTTTCCGGTATTCGCCTGACCCCGAGCAAGTGGCTGACGGAATGACTGTGATAAGCGAAGAACTTTCTGGAAGGATCCAGACGCAATAGCCTGGCCAGCAGGTCAAGCTTCAGGATTTCTAAGCTGGCTTCGGTCCCGATATTTTCCAGCGGCAACGGAAAACCCGTCAAAAAAATATTTTCCTCTTTAACCCCGTAACTTAGCAGGCGTTTTTTCACCTGGGTACAAGGGACCAAGTATTTAAGGCGGCTCTCTCCCGGTCTGGCTGGGACCCAGACCCGGTTGATGTCGGCATCGCAGATAAGCAGATAATTGTCTCTGGCCGGTACCCGATCCTCGGCCAGAAGTTCGAGAGCCACGGCCGTGGCATAAAAGGTATTAATGACCGGTAATTCAGACGGCCCCAAATGTTCTGGAAGCGTCCGGCATAAGCCGGCTTTCTTGATCAAGAACTGGAGAAATCGGACGGCCAGGTTAGGCCGGCTAAAGTCTTGCCGGGGATAAGATGGGGGAATTTTCTGGATGGCAATGATGATTTTCAGGGCCAGACGGCCGAGCAGCGGATAAGACCCAACCCTGGAAAGAAAATAATAGATTTTTCTGATCGCCCGCCAGTATTTCTTTTCCCCCGGGGCGGCATAAGCGCCAGAACCCCAGATAATTATGCCCTTCTCAGAAAGATTTCTTAAGGGATAGGCGGCCCGGATATGGCCCAACCCCATGTGAACAGCTACCAGCCTGACTAAATCAGACTTCTTCATAGGCCAGCTTTTCCAGTCGGCCCGGATGGTAAATCAGGGAATTCCTGCCCACCTTAATCCTACCGCCTCGCCAATCCACCCAGGTGCTGAAGAAAGGTGCCAGATAGACCGAGAACAGGATGATATCCTTCCACAAGACCATAAGCGGGAACATTAAGTGATTAACAAGCTGGCGGCGGTCTGGCCGATTGACCGCCAGAAAATTAAAATATTCCAGGAAGATTTTGCCGGAAACAGCGGCCAGGGCCAGCGGCCAGAATTCTTTTCCGAATATGACCAGGCCGGCCAGGGCCATAATCACCGGGTTAAGCAGAATCTCTAACAGATAAGCTGGCCGGTGCAGCTGGTAACGAAGCCTGGCCCATCTGGCCATCCTCTTGTAAAAACCCCTGAAAGTAGTCCGCTGGTTGATATTGGTCACCCAGATAAAATTGGTGCTAACCTTGAAGCCGCTATCTACAAAGGATTTGCTAAGGATATAATCTTCAGCCAGATAGTCTTTGATATAGCTAAAACCGCCGAAGGTCCTGAGCGCTACCCGGTCAATCAGCATGGATTTGCCCACCACCACCGGCTGGGAAAACAGCTTCCACAGGGCGATAACATTCCCGGAGGTAAAGAAATTCAGACTGGTGTTTTCCATCAGACTGGCCAGAGAGCGGCTGCCGGTGCCCAGAACCGGCGAAAAAACTAGTCTAGCTCCACCTTCCAGGTATTCGTCTGCCAGCCTCCGCAGGGTGTCCGGTTCTACTCTGACGTTGGCATCCACCGCCCAGAGAAGCCGGCCGAAGCTTTCCTTCTCCATGAAATCCAGCTTGTGAATCTTGGGATTATCAGTCGGGTGATGTCCGGTGGCCAGGATCTTAGTTCGGATTCTCGGATGATGTTCGCTGACCTTCCTTATTATTTCTACCGCTTTATCCTGCCAGTCATCAACGGCATACAGGATTTCATAAACCGGGTAGTCAAGCTGATAGAAAGACTCCAGGTTGGCTTCCAGGTCGTCATCAACCCCTTTGATGGGCTTGAGGATGCTGACCGGAGGATAGGCCCGAAAATTTTTCCCAGAGGAGTTCCCGCGAGACCTGTTCGGCCGGGGCCGGTGGATAACGGTCATGATTGTCAAAATGACCAGATAAAGACCTGAAATCAGGAGTGAGATTATAAACAATGTTTTCATCGACTCCAGGATAGCCACCGGCTGTTAATAAACGGGCAAAGAATTGTTATTTTTTGGTTAAAAAAGAAAAACCCGCCGCGGGTTCGAGGACTTCAGTGATTAAGGGATTCGA
>JANLGB010000198.1 GCA_024653405.1 Candidatus Saccharicenans sp. | reverse complement strand
GCCACGGCGGCGATTACCAGCATGGTGATGAACTTGGGGCGCAGGAGAAAATCAAAGAAACTGGGCCCGGCGGCCGGACCCTGGCCCTGCCTCAGTCCCTGTCCCTGTCTCAGGCCAGGACCCTGCCCGGCGCCTTGACCCTGCCCCATTCCCTGGGGCCTTAGTTGACCCGATTCCTGGTGCTGGCCGGCTCCAGCTTCCTGAAGGCTGGCCCGGGGCCCGGACGGCTGCTCCTGGGCTATGACCAGAAGGGGCAGGCTCAGCAAAATTACCAGCACTGTTAAAAAAACTGTGGCGTACACTTTTTTAGCCGTCATGTTCTCCCTTTTCAGTTCATCGGTCGTTGGAATTCAAAAATAATTCAGCAGTTAGCTTATTAAAATCAAAAGAAAATGGCAAGCCAGATTATGGCTTAAAAGAGCGGGTGGAACGCCCCTTCTTGCCCAGCTTGAACAGGTTTCTCTCGGTCATCTAGGTTTTAACGCTAAGCAATGTTCATAAGACCATAGTAAGGGTCTTTAGAACCTGAGCCAGGGGCTAAGGTCTTAATCCAGGGGTCGGCGCAGCGGCCCCGGCCACTGCTTTCTTGGCGATGAGATTCAGTTATAAGCTTCCATGATTTGCCGGTCTTCTTTCATCAGGTCGCCGGCCAGTTCTTCCATTCGCATTTCTTTCCAGAAGGGGAGCTGCTCGTGCATTTTCAGATACTTGAGGGGGATGGGGTGGGTTCCGATTACCACGGGAATCCGGTAGCGCTTTTCAATGAATTCCTTGAACTGACGGATATAGGGGCAGGGAGGATAGCCCACGACCAGGCCGGTGGCCAGGTGAATGACTTCAGCTCCATTTTTGATCATTTCTTCGGGGACATATTCTACGTTTCCGCCGGGACAGCCGCCACAGTAGGAATAGCCCACCACTTCAACCGGCTCATCCTTGGGGTAGCGGGCAAAGGCTCCCACCCGCTCCCTGATGGAACGGAAGCACTTGCCGCCACCGCAGGACTGGTAACGGCCGCAGATGATGATGCCAATTCTTTTCATGCCAGGCTCCTTTCGAACCTAATTATTTATCCTGGCTCAAGTTGCTCGGGGCAACTCAAGTTCTGGCAGTACGCAATCTCAATATATTCGGTTATTATTCTTGGTCAATGATTTTTTGCGGGCCGGGCATTTCTTCATTGTCTAAAGCCTGCTGCGCCTTATTTGACCGGGTCTTCTTTTTCTTTCTTGCCGAGCGTTTCTTCAAGGTTCTTGATCCTGGCTTCCAGATCTTCTTTTTCCTGCCTGAGCCAGTCGAGCTCCGCTTTCAGTTCTTCTTCAGATGGTTGGCGTCCCGGCCATGTATATCCGGGTCTGGACCAGCCGCCCCGACCAGGAATACCCCGGAAGATGCGGCCGGTTTCCTTATCCTGCCAGTAAGCATTGGGACCAAACCCGCACCGGCACGGACCGAGGTATTCGTAACCTTCAGGGATATTAACCCGTCCCGTCCAGTCATGATACCAACCGCGGCCGAAGCCCGGGCCATATCCCTGGCCATAGCCGCGCCCAAAGGATCTAACGGCATATCTTCTCATGGTTAAACCTCCTGTTTATTTCCAATTAATTTTCCCGACAGATGATGGCAGCCTGCCGGGTCCGGGAAAGCATTTCTAAAATCTCTGGTTAAAACAAGCTCTTGAATGTAACAGTCCAGTCGTGGGCTTGATGCTTGGAAAATTACACAATTTCCATCGGGTAAATAATCAATTTCATAAAAGCATCTATTTACGAGCATTTGAATGGTTTTTTATCTTTTTTATTTTTTATCTTTGGTTTTATCTTTAATCATCCTGTCATGTTCCGAACCCTCGCGCACCAGAGCCGTGCCGCATTTCGGACAGCGTTCTTCCAGGCAGGGTACTCCTGCCCGGTGTTCCTGGCGGTGACCGCATTTAGGACAAACACAATAGCCGCCCGGTCCAAGTCCGTGACGTCCAGGATGATGAGCATGGTTTCTATCGTTCATGTTAATCCTCCTTTAAGAAGCGGCCGCGGAGGCCGCAGCGACCACGTCGGCGGCCGGGCCAGGCAGGGCGCGGTCCAGGTCCAGCCGCTGATGGATGTACTTCAACCGGACCGCCTCCGATCAACAGGCCCCGGCCATGGACGAGGGCTTCGGCTACTTTCCGACGCCCCGATTCCAGGATACGGGCAAAGGTGGGGCGGGATATGCCCATCTTTTCGGCAGCCTGCTCCTGGTAAAGGGCCTCCAGGTCGGCCAGTCGAATGGCTTCCAGCTCATCCAGGTTCAGAGTGATGAGTTCGGTTGACCCAGGGCTGCCACCTTCAGGAAAAAAGCGAACATTCCCGGGCTGCCAACCGATTCGACGTCGGCAAAAAGGTCTGGGCATTGAAGTCTACCTCCGCTTGCTAAGTAAGTAAAATTCTTAGCTCAGCTATATTATGAGCATATGTTCATAACTTGTCAAGTCCTTTGATAATTCTGCCCGGTTGGTTCTGGTTATGAATTAATATTCCCGGGCTATTGACAATATGAGCATATGTTCATAATATGAAAATGAAATACAAGCTGGAGGCTTCTGATGACCAAGAAAATTATCATTCCGGTCGAGGACCAGCGCGGATTGGGCTCCAGGCTGGCCGGGCATTTTGGTCGGGCTCCCTACTTCGCTCTGATAGAAATTGATGAACGCGGTGAAATTGCTGGCATCAAGACCATAGCCAATTTTGATGAACACTTCGGCGGCCGTGGCCATGCCCATGAGAACATTCTCAGTGAAAGGCCCGATATCCTGATCGTTTACGGGATGGGACCGCGGGGCCTGGCCTCGATGGCTGAAGCCGGGGTTACCGTGCTCAGAGCAGAAGGGGATACGGTTCAGGAAGTCCTGGCTGCTTACCAGGAAAAAAGGTTAAAGGAACTGACCGAGGGTTGCGACCACGGGCATAACTGTCATTAGTTCGGAAACATAATAAATCTAAGGCAAGACTATGAGTTTTGTCAGGCGGTGGCTTAAAAGCTAAAGCTTTATTTAGAGACTGGCTATAAGTATCGGGTGGACAAGAGGAGCAGACCAAAGCCTTCAAGTTGCTTTGATATCAAGTTACTTTGATATCGCTCGGAGCAGACACCAATTAGTTTTCCCATATGAGCGGGGCGTTATTTTTATGGCCGGACTCTATGGTTAGCCTCTCTTAACAGAAATTTAACCTGACCTACCCCTTTTATTAATTGTGGTTTGCTACTCTCATGATGGATAAAACAAATGAAATGGAAAAGAAAATGAGAGTAACGATGGAAGAAGAAATTGAAAAACTCGAGCAACCGGAATCAGCCCAGCGACAGGGGAGGAAAGGTGTGAGCCGGTTCAGTTTGAATCCCAACCTCGAAACTGATAGTTCGGGCTTGGCCAGTCGCTGTATCTTCGAGAAAGGCAAGAAAGATCTTAAGGCAACGGGGAAAAGCAACCGGATTATTAGCCGGGAAGAGGCCGCCAACCTAAGGGAGGAGGGGTGGCAGGCGGCTGACCTGCACCTTCACACCTTCTATTCGTATGACGTCGTGCCGACCAGGGAAGTGGACCCGCTGGTCCTGTACGAAAAGGCCAGGGCGCGCGGTATGAGCTTCGTGTGCTTTACCGACCACGACACCATAGAGGCTTACGACCGGGTGGGCTGGACGAGGGAAGGAGTGGTTACGGGGGTAGAAGTCAAGGTGCTCGACAGGAAGAAAGTTGGCCATACTGTTCATATAAATGTCTATCTGCTGAGCCGGCAGCAGTTTGAAGAAATCGAGAAAATTGCCAGGGTGGCGGGGGATATCGAGATGCTGGTTGAGTACCTGAAGGAGGAGAAGCTGCCCTTCACCTTCAACCATCCCTTCTGGCATGAGCCCGGTGAGAAGCTTAATGCGGCGGCGGTGGTGGAGCTGGCCGATGTGTTCACGGTGCTGGAATACAACCTGGGGCGGATCGGGAAATTGAACCGGATGGTGCTGGAGCTAGCGGCAGCGAAGAATAAGGGCGTGGTGGCCGGAAC
>JANLGB010000197.1 GCA_024653405.1 Candidatus Saccharicenans sp. | reverse complement strand
TACGGCCTGGACGAACAAGAATTAAACAAGGTTAAGCAGGAGCTGCTGAAAATAAACCCCAAAGCCACCATCAAAGGTCCCCTGGTCTTTAAAAAGGGCACCTTTATGGTAGTTTCGGCGGCGGTGGGGGAGGGAGGCGCTTTCACCAGGAAAATCATAGGCGAAGGTAAGGCGCCCTTGATTTCGGGCTCAGAAGTCTCAGTTTCAATTGCCGTCACACCGGAAGGAGCAACTTTCCTGGAAGAAGCCTTGCGTCAGCCGACCTATCCGGTCAGCGTCAGGTTTGAGATGACCTATGAAGGGCTGACTCCGAAATACCATGCCACGGCTACCATCCACTGGGCAAAAGTTCGGGAATATTTTGACCAGTACAGCAAGTGGAAAATCTATAAGAAGAAAAAGCTGGGCATCTGGACCTGGTATGTAAGAACTGGCACCGGAGAATTGCGCGAAATAAGGGATGAGTTAACTTCCAAGGGCGCGGTCAAAATTGATATCACCGGAGAAGACCAGAATCTGGACGGTTTGATGCAGACTCTGGTTGATACCATCATGCGGGAAATGTTTGACTCCAAGCTGGAGTTGCCTGAGGAAGGGTCGGAGAAAGAAGGTGGAGAGGATAAGCAATCTCAAGACCGGCCCTACGGGGTCAGCACAACCAGAAAAAAAGTTAGCCGGACGGATGATTGGACCATCAACATGACCAAACGCCTGCGCCAGGAACGAGACACCGGGCCGATGGATGCCAGCATCGGCGATGTGCTTAGGAAATTCAAAAATAACAAGAAAGTCTATGACATCATCAACCTGGATGACCCGGATCTTCAGGACCGAGTGGTATATGCCATCCTGGACGGAGAAGATTTTGAGACCTTCAAGAAATACATCAACTTCGTCACGGTCAGTTTTAAGAAGGTGCACAAAACGGGCCAGCCGACTACTCGGGATGTCATTTTTAACGCCCAGACTTTTGCCGAACGCGGCAACATGCTGTCCTTTGTCTATCCGCGGCTGGGTGAGGGTGCCACCTGGCTGAGCTATGAATACAAGACTATCTGGAGCTTCGTCGGCGGAATTAAGGTGGAAGGTCAGTGGACCCGGAGTGAAGAGGCGGCCATCAACCTGTTCCCGCCTCACCGTTATCGGCAGATTGACATCATTGCCGATGAAGAAAATGTCCGGGCTTATAACATCAAGCTAATCACAGTTACCTTTAAGAACAAATTTGCCGACCGGGAAAAGACGGGCGAGGTCAAGCTGCTGCCGGGAGAAACGCTGCTCGGAAAATACGAATACGTCCATGCCGAAAATGACCTGAATTACCAGTACCAGGTGACCTGGCTGCTGGGAGACGGGCGCCGGGTGTCTTCCGGCTGGCAGACTACCAGTGAACCTTTTGTCTATGCCCTTTACCAGGAGAGATAAAAATAGGTAAATAGGAACCAACGGTAAGTAAGAATTTAAGGAAAGATAAAAATTTAATATAATTCGGGCTGAAGGCTCTGGTGAACTGGACCTCGATCAGATCGCAATCCTTTTTTGTCTTTGCTCCGGGCTGAACTAAGAGGTCTGAACCTGGCCGCCAGCAGCGGATTAAGAGGCGGAGTTTTAAATTTTTCCTGGGCCAATGAGTGTCCCATATAGGCCAGAAAGTAGAGGATAGTTGAATTGAAGGCAAGATTGATGGCCGTTCTTATTATTCTAGCTGGGCTGTTAGCTGCCTCTGCCTGCCGATCAAGACCTGAGGTCAACGTGGATAAAGTTGAGGCTTTAATAAGACAAACGGTGAGAGGCCAACTGCCTGGGCTGGCTGTGGCCGTGGTGAAGCTGGACCGGATTGTTTTATGGCTGCCGAAGGTCTGGCTCAAGTGGGAAGCGGCCATCGCTTGAATACCGCCAGCAATTTTCGCCTGGCCTCGCTTAGCAAGCAATTCACGGCCGCGGCCATTATGCTCCTGGTGAGGGAGGCCAAGCTAGATTAGGAACAGCGCCTGACTGATATTTTCTCTGATTTTCCGGAGTACGGGCGGGAGATAAAGGTATGGCATCTGTTGACCCACACCTCGGGACTGCCGGATTATGAAAATTTGCTACCGCCGGCTAATCCGGGTATACCGATTGAGAACCAGCAGGTTGATGATTACCAAGTTCTGGAGCTTTTGCCAGAGGAGAGGCAGGGCAAATTCAGGCCTGGAACGAGCTGGAGCTACAGCAATTCCGGCTATGTGGTTCTGGGCCTGATGGTGGAAAAGATCTCCGGCTTGCCTTTCGGTCGTTTTCTGGAAGATAAGATTTTTAAGCCCCTGGGAATGGCAAGCACTGTCCTTTATGAAAAAGGCAAAGCTGAAATCACTAACCGGGCCTTCGGTCATAGCCGGCAGGACGGAAAATGGATGGTGCAGGACCAGAGTCGCACCTCGGCCACCAGGGGGGATGGCTGTATCTATTCCTCGGTGGAAGACTTAGTCCTCTGGGACAGGGCCTGGAAAGAAGAGCGGTTGCTGAAAAAAGAAGAAATGGACCTGGCCTTGAGCCCGGTGAAGGTGCCAGGGGTGAGCCCAACGGAAGCTGATGGTTCAGCCGCGGCTTATGGCTTCGGCTGGTTCTTGAATCCCTGGAAAGGACAACGCCTGGCCTGGCATCATGGCGAGACGGCTGGGTTCCGGACGTCCATTCAGCGGCTGATTGCTGAGGGTTTAACTGTCATCGTCTTGGGTAATCGTGACGACCTTAACGCTTCTGACCTGGCTTTAAAAATAGCCCAGATATACTCGGGTCAGGAAAAAGAAGCGGCCCACCTTTAAAAGAGGCCGGTCTATGAGCTTTCCCCTGATATATGAATGAGTATTCATATATTTGATGAGCTCGATCAGTTATTGTCAGGCCGTGACCGGCAGGAATAGAATCGTCATTCAATTGGCTATGATTAAAAGCGATCTCAGAAAGTTGAGCAGCTAATCTTAAATAAGATTTATCAGCAGACTTCTTTATTGAGCTGAAGACATTTTAAGAAGCCTTGTCTCTTTATAATTAGCTGTAGACTACTCTGCTTGGGTCATTTTTCCGAGTATTCAGCAATTCCCGGAAGAAAATGGGCAGCTGTTATGATAGAATAAAATTGGTAAAAAAAATTGAGCCAGTGGGGAAAATTTAAATGCTAACTAGCCTCCTGATTGTGGCCGGGGCTATGCTTCAGCTGCTGGGGCTGGCCGGCTCCGTCCTGCCAGTGCTGGCAGGCCCGCCTCTAAATTTTATCGGGCTGATAATTCTGGGACTGGCCAAAGGCTGGGACATCTTCAGTCCGACTTTGTGGCTTATTTTGGTTGGAGTTACTGTCCTGACAATGATTCTGGATTACGTCCTACCGATAAGCGGAGCCCGAAGGTATGGCTCAACCAAATGGGGAACCTGGGGCGCTTTCCTGGGAATGCTTTTGGGCGTCTTTTTGTTTCCTCCGTTCGGTTTGATTCTCGGGGCTTTTCTGGGCGCGGTGGTCGGGGAGCTTCTGGCGGGCAAAAAAGACAGGCAAGCCCTGAGAGCTGGCTGGGGTGTCTTTGTTGGTTACTTTTTTTCTCTGTTATTAAAGGTTATCGCCTCTGGGGTGATGACTTTCCTTTTTGTCAGGGCGCTGGTCTAAGCTGAGGGTGGGAGCCGATTAAAACAATGTGCAGAATAATTTAAGATTTATCTTGAGCTTTATAGATGAAACTGAAGACCGAGCCTCAGTTCTCAATCAGAGGGACAGGGGACGCCCAGTGCTTTTTCCGGCCGTCTCAAGGTACGGGCGGAATCTAAGAAACACTTCTGTCAGTTAAGTGGCAATTCTTTCAATCAGCCAGGCGCCGAGTTGCCTTGGCTCAGATTTTCTGTCTAAACGCTCTCAAACCAAAATATCTTTATCCCAGCCGATTTTCTTTAATTCAATTTTCTCCAGCTTGCTTTGCCCCAGCTTATAAACCCTGTCAGCAGCCTCAACGCAAATCGGTGGGGGAGAGATGGGCCAGGGCTCGCCGCGCCGCCTCCATACAGACCCCTTATCCTGGATACCATG
>JANLGB010000196.1 GCA_024653405.1 Candidatus Saccharicenans sp. | reverse complement strand
GCTCATCGTAAAAGGCATCCCCCTCGGGACAGAAGCCCAGCCGTCGGAAAAGGTGACGGTTGTTCCAGACCGGCTGGCCCATTATCCGGACCTGGCCGAGGTTAGGTTTGAGCTGGCCGGTGACGATTTTCATGAAAGTCGATTTCCCGGCCCCGTTCGGCCCGAGCAGGGCGGTGATGCCCGGCGCAATATCCAGGTTGATTTCGCTGATGCCCAGGACGTTGCCATACCAGCGCGATAGATTCCTGGCTTCAATGACTGCAGTCACCGGACAACCTCCACTTCCCTGATTTTGCTCTTAACCAAGAAATAGGACAGCAGACAGAAAGAGATAATGATTGTAAAGGAGAAATGCCAGGGAACGGCGTAGGGGGTTTTGACCCGGAATAAGGCCGCCGCCACCTGCTGCAGGTTGGCCGGGATCGACAGCAGGGCCGAGTAAGGCGAACGGAAAATCACGTAGAAAATTCCCCGGGCAATCTCCGAAAGATAATAGGCGGCAAAGATCAGGGCAATGACATAGTTACGGTTGCGACTGAGGGAAGAAGCCAGCAGGATAAAAGAGGTGAAGAACAGCATCAGGAAAGCCGAGTAAAAAATGATGGACAGGATCAGCCAGGGATAGTCCAGAAAAAACCGGAAACTTCCGGAAAAGAGAAGCTTCAACAGCAGCAGGACCAAGGCCGGAATCAGGGTTAGCAGGCCCACAAAAAACATGACCACTCCGGCCTTGCCCAGCAGGTAATCCAGCCTGGTCAGGGGCCGGGCCAAATAAAGCTGGATGGCCTTATGGCGGAAATCATCGGCGATCAGTCCAGCGCCACCCAGGGCCATCAATAACAGTATCATGAAAAATATGAAATCCATACTGAGGTAGGTCTTGAAAAAAGCCGGGTTGACCTGGAGGGTCTTTTCTGCTCCCTGGGCCATGAACTTAAAATCTTCCAGGCGCTCGGAAATATAGACCCCGACCGCAAAGGAAATGGCCGGAATGAAAGAGCAGGCAAAAAGGAACTTGAAGCGCTTGCGCTGAAAGGCCAGCTTGATCCCAGTCCTGGTGATCGGCCAGAAAACCCGGCGCTTTTCCTGGAGCTGGCCGTCCCAGTGATGGTAACCTTTTTCCCTGACCTCAGCCATCAGTCCACTCCCACCACCCTGGCAAACAGGTCCTCGAGCGAAGTCCGGCTGCGGATAAACTGCCTGACCTGGACCCGGTTGCGGGCAGCGCTCATAAAAATCTTTTTATGGTCAAAATCCGGCGGGGTGTAAATCTTAACCAGCCGGTCTTCGGTCTCTTCCAGGCGGCAGCCGGCCGCTTCCAGTTCCTGGCGAAAACCATCCAGCTCCCCCTTGATTTTGAGCTCATAGAGCTGGTAATTGATCATCTGCAAATCTTCAATCCGGCCGACGGCCGCAATTTCTCCGTGGTTGATAATCACCACCCGGTCACAGATGAGTTCAACGTCAGCCAGTATATTGGATGACAGCAGCACTCGGATGTCACGGACTGAAGCCACTTCCCCGATTAATTCCAGTATTTCCTGGCGGCCAGTCGGGTCCAGGTTGGAAGTCGGTTCATCCAGAAAGAGCAGTTTGGGGTCGTGAACCAGAGCCTGGGCCAGTTTCAGGCGCTGCTTCATTCCGGCCGAGTAGGTGTCGACCAGCCGGTAACGCGATTCACCCAGGCCGACGTAGAATAGGACTTCATGGGCCCTCTTCATAGCTTCCTGTCGTGGCATCCCGGATAACTCGCCCATCAGAGCGGTGAAGGTGACGGCGTCCATGCCCGGGATAAAACATTCATCCTCCGGCATGTAGCCGACCAGGCGCCGGATGGATTTCTGTTCGGTCCTGACATCATAACCAAGGACCTTACCTTGTCCTTCAGATGGGGTCAGAAAACCAAGCATAATCTTTAGCAGGGTGCTTTTGCCGGCACCGTTAGGTCCGAGCAGCCCGGTGGCTCCTTCCCCGATGGACAGGCTGACACCGTTTAAGGCTTTAACCCGGCCGTAGGAAAAGTGTATGTTCTGGAGTTCAATGCTCATCAGTCTGCTTTAAGCCATCGTCCTTTTCAATTGAATACGAAATTTCTCTAATTTTAGTTTATTTTATCACTTTTTCCAGAAAAATCTCTTACTGGCAAGATCGAACGAGATTCAGACCACTGAATGTCCCGTGGTATTCAGCCCGGCCCGAAATTAATTCCGGTTCCGACCCAGAAGAAGCCCGCTACCAACAAACTCCGCCAAAAAAAGTATCAGAGCTTCAATTTTACCAGGACCACGTCGGCAGCCGCAGTTACCACTGAAGCTGGAAATTATTTTGTCTGCAACAGCCGGATGCAATATAATGCTGAACGAGAAAATATTAAGCCCCAGGAGGAAACATGACCCGAAGAATTTTCCAAGGTCTGATGATCATACTGGTCAGCCTGAGCCTGGTTTTCACTCTGGCTCAGGCTCAGAATAAAAAAGCTCTGGCCTTTGAAGATTTCATTAAGATTAAGCGGGTGTCGGACCCGCAGCTTTCTCCGGACGGCCAGCAGCTGGCCCTGGTTATTACCAGCATGAGCCTCGAAACCAACCGGGGCAACAGCGACATCTACCTGGTCCCGGTCGGCGGCGGCCAGCCGCGGCCATTTGTTTTCAGCCCGGCCGCTGACTTTTTCCCCCGCTGGTCACCGGACGGGAAAAACCTGGCTTTCATCTCCAGCCGCGGCGGTTCTCCCCAGGTCTGGATTATCCCGCTCGGCGGCGGGGAGGCGAAGAAGCTGACTGACTTCCCCGGCGGAGTCGGTTCTTTCAGCTGGTCAAAATCAGGCCGGTTTCTTCTGGTCACCAGCTCGGTCTTCCCGGAATGCCCCGACCTCGAAGCCAACCGCCGCCGGTTTGAACAGCAGGAAAACAGCCGGGTTAAGGCCAGGATTTATGACCACCTGCTTTTCCGTCACTGGAATGCCTGGTTTGACGGCACCAGGAGCCACCTTTTTCTCTTTCCCCTGGACGGCGGTCAACCGCTCGACCTGACTCCGGGCGATTACGATACTCCGCCCATCGCCCTGGGTAGCGAGCTGGATTTCAGCCTGGCTCCCGACGAAAAAGAAATCGCTTTTGTCCGCAATATTGACCCGGAATTGAAGCTGGGACTGGGAACTAACAACGATGTTTTCCTGACCACATCCGAAGGGAACACAATCAACAAGCTAACTACCAGCCGGGCCAATGACCTCGACCCGAAATATTCACCCGACGGCCGCTACCTGGCCTACCGGGCGATGGCCAGGCCGGGCTTTGAGGCTGATAAGCTCGACCTTATTATTTACGACCGCCAGAAAAAGACTTTCAGCAACCTGACCGAAAAGCTTGACTATTCGCTGAGCGAATTCGTCTGGGCTCCGGACAGCCAGGCCATCTATTTTCTGTGCGAGGAAAAAGCCCGAACGGCCCTGTTCCAACTGACCCTGGCCGGCGGAAAAGTTGAAAAAATCCTGGAGGGACATTACCTGAGCTCCCTGCGGATATCACCCGACGGTAAAACCATCTATGCCCTAAAGCAATCTCTTAACCGTCCGAACGATGTTTACGCCTTCGACCTGGCGGCGAAAAAGCTGAAACAGCTGACCGCTCTCAATGCCGAACTCCTGGCCGCCCTGGAAATGAACCCGGCCGAAGATTTCTGGTTCGAGTCGGAAGGCGACCGGGTGCACGGGCTGCTGCTCAAACCGCCTTTCTTTGACCCGAATAAAAAATATCCCCTGCTGATGCTGATCCACGGCGGGCCCCAGGGTGCCTGGTCTGACAACTTCCACTACCGCTGGAACGCCCAGATGTTTGCCGCTCCGGGCTATGTGGTGGCCATGGTCAATTTCCACGGCAGCACCGGTTACGGCCAGGCCTTCACCGACTCCATCAGCGGCGACTGGGGTGGGAAGCCCTACCGCGATATCATTAAGGCCGTCGGCTATCTGCATGGCTCTTGCAAATTTATAGATATGGATAAGCTGGGTGCGGCCGGAGCTTCTTATGGTGGTTATCTGATCGACTGGATTGCCGGGC
>JANLGB010000195.1 GCA_024653405.1 Candidatus Saccharicenans sp. | reverse complement strand
ACCAGGAAGCCCCCCGGATATAAATGAAAATATTTCAGGCCAGCAGAGTATCAGCAGGACGTTGAGAAAAGTCAGCCAAAACATTACAGGGGAAAAAGAGGAATTCAATAACTACCAACCGGAGAATCCAAAACAGGTCCAAGAAAACAGTCCAGATTTTTCTATCATGGCCTTAAATAATCTGGCCCGAAGTAATCGGGAAAGGGAAGGTCCGGGATATTTAAACTCAGAAATTCATCTTGACGGCCGGTCTGCATCCCCGGCCAAACCAGGCTTTCTCCAAAACCAAAGCAAGAGTAATTTGCTGAACCCAACATTAGACCGTAGGCGCTGGAATCTGGGCATTGCTGGCGGGGCGCCCGGGATCAATGCTACGCTGGAATTTGAGGGTCAGGCCGGGTTCACCATCATTGTGCTGTCCAACTACGACCCGCCGGCTGCCGTTCAGATCAGCCGAATGGTCCGCCGGTATCTTGAAGCAGTAAAAAGATAAAGCCTTTGTGATAAGGCTTATGGGCGCTTTTTAGAAATAAACGGTTTGCTTGGCAGCGCCCAATCCATAAACTCAGCCTTTAATCCGGGCCGAGCCATCAACCAATCCGTTTTCCGGGCACGCCCGCGAACAGCGAGCTCTTTCTGAATTACTGCCCTCAGCAATTTTAATTAAGCGGGCTCTGCTTGGTAAAAGCCTCACTCGTCTCGCTCTCTCTTCGATAGATTTATCTTGGCTGATAATTCGTTTCCATGCGTCTTACTTCATCTATTTCCGCTCCAGCATTGCCAAAAAGAAGTTATAAGGTGCGGAGATTCTCGCTGAAAATATTAATCCAAATAGCCAGAAATAATTTGGCTTTTGCTGCCAATATGCTAACTCTCCAACAAAATGCTAAAATATTCCGGTTAAATCTGGAGCTAAATGGAAAAATCAGGAGCTAAATATTATGAACAAAAATAAGAAAATCCTGGTGCTTTTTTGCGGCGGAACCATAGTAATGGAAGAAAAAGGCCACGGCTCACTCTCGGTGCCGGATAACAAAGACTCAGCCATAGAAATGCTCCGCAACGTCGAACCCCGCCTTTCGACCATCGCCGATTATGACATTGAATTCATCGCCAACATCGACAGCACCAACATCACGCCCGAAGATTGGGACCGGATGCTCCTGAAAATAAAAGAAAAATATCAACAATACGATGGCTTCGTCATCACCCACGGCACCGACACCATGGCCTACACCGCCGCTGCTCTCAACCTGGCCATCAGCGGGCTGGGAAAACCTGTCATATTAACGGGCAGCCAGATTCCAGCCAGCAAAATCGAGACCGATGCTCGCCTGAACCTGGTCAACGCTTTCCGAGTGGCCACCATGGATATTTCCGGTGTTTTTATCGTCTTTGACCAGCGCATAATCCTCGGTTCAGAATCCAGTCTCGATGCTTTTCAGACGGTAAACGGTGAAGATGCTGGTGAAATATCTATTGACATAAAAATAAAGCCCTGGGTAAAGAAAAGAATACGCGAGTCTCACCAGATAGAAATCACCCCCGGCTTCGAGCCAGACATCTTTGTCTACACCATAACGCCTGGCTGTGACCCGAGCGACCTGGAATTTCTTCTCCACAATGAAAAAATCAAGGGCATTATCATCAGAGCTTACGGCACTGGTAACATACCTTACGGCTTTGAAAATTTCTTCAAAAAAGCAAAGACGAGAAAGTTGCCGGTAGTGGTTACCTCCCAGTGCCTCCACGGTAAAACGCTCATGCCGCTTTATGACGTTGGCCGCAAAGCGCTGGAGCTTGGCGCTATCGAGGGTCATGAGCAGAGTTTAGAAAACCTGGCCGTGAAGTTGATGTGGGCCCTGCGCCACCAGCCGAACCGGATAGCAGAGATAATAAACCGGTATTAGTAAGGGCCCCATTTCATCAGCACCGGGGGAATCAAGGCCAGCAGGCTGAAGACCATCAGGATGAGCATCAGCGGCAGGAACCATTTGGCCCATTTTTCCCAGCTGATCCTGGCCACACCCAGGACACCCATGGTCACGGCTGAGGTGGGAAGAATCGGGTTAATGACCTCGCACAGCTGAAAAGCCAGCACCGAGGTTTGACGGGTTATACCCACCAGGTCGCTCAAAGGAGCAATGATGGGCATAGTCAGAGCGGCCTGGGCTGTGCCCGAATGCACGAAGAAATTAATCACCGCTTGCACCAGAAAAATAATCTGGGCTGTAAGAATAGAAGGCACCGCTGAAATCAAACCAGCTGCGCCCTGAAGCATAGTGTCCAGGACAGCCGCTTCCTTCAGGATGATGAGCACGGCCCGCCCGCCGGAGATGATCAGCGAGACATTCATCATATCCTTGGCCCCGTCAACGAAATTTCTGGCCATCTCGGATGGCTTCATCCGGGCCAAAAATCCTGAAATCAGGCCTATGCCCAAGAAAAGCGCGGCTATTTCTTCCATGTACCAGGCTTTGGCCAGGATGCCGTAAATCAGCAGGCCGACGCCAGCAAAAAGGCAGGCGATGATCAGCTTCTGGGAGGTTCCCCATTCCAGGTTGGCAGCCGAATTTTCCTGGTGGTGAATCCTTTCTCGGTCCAGCTCATAGACCGGGCTCAGTTGCGGATTTCTCCTAACCTTCTCGGCGTAAATCATGACAAAGGCTATAGCAATAACGGTCGCTATTATCCACAGTATTAGCCGGTAGCCAAGCCCGGAATAAAGCGGCAGCTCGGCAAATCCCTGGGCAATGCCAACCGTGAAAGGGTTAAAAAAAGCTGCGGAAAAGCCAACAGCCGAACCAACAAAGGGAATGGCCACTCCGACCACTGAGTCATAGCCCATGGAAATAGCGAAGGGGATGAAAATCAGCACAAACGGAATCGATTCTTCGGCCATGCCGTAGACGCTTCCGGCCAGGGAAAAGATTATCATCAGCACCGGAATAACCAGAATTCTGAGCCTGGGGTTGCGCCCGAAAAAAGCCGCCAGCCGGTGAATGCCGGCGTCTATCGCTCCTGATTTGGTCAGAATGCCGAAAGTGCCGCCGAAAATAAAAATAAGGAAAATGATCAGGGAGGCATCCTGGAAACCACGGATGGGGGCAATCAACAGCCATTCCGGTCCCAGCCACCTTTTTTCCACAAGATGATAGGTGCCCGGGACTATAACCAACCTGGTTTTGCCCTGAACCGTTTTCTCGGTCCGGTCAAACTCGCCCGAGGGCAGAGCCAGCGCCAGCAGGTAAACCAGAATCACCAGCAGGTAAATCAAAACCAGCGTATGCGGCAGCCGGAAACTCTTTTTCTTCATTCTTTACTCCGTAGGAAGTTTCAATTTTAACGCAGAAAAGCTAAAGAAACAAAGCTCGTGCCTGATTTGACTCAGGCTTAAGCTCCTTTAACTTGCCGCCATTAACAAACTAAGTTTTGAACCGAACACGATGCGTTTTTTATCTACTATCATCATTCGGCATAGATCATCTTGATGGTCATTCCGCCGTCAACCAACAGGTTGGTCCCAGTGATGAAGTCACTCCTGGCTGAACACAGAAACAATTAGGCCTCCTTAAGTTGAGCTTAAAGGGTCAACATCTAAAGGTTACCGGTGGAAACTTTCGCCGATGAATTTCAGGGCCTCCAGGATGCCGCTGCGCCAGTAGCTCCAGGTATGACCGCCGTCTCTTACCCGGAATTCATGGGGAATTTTCCGGTCGCGCATGGCTACATGGAGAGCGGCATTTCCCTTATACAGAAAATCATCGTCCCCGCAATCGATATAAAACCTCACCGTCTTGATTTTATCCACCGGCAAGGTCTTCACCAGGTCGAGTGGATTATAGCTTCTAAAATGTGCCGTCAGCCGGTCCTTGCCCTTTAAGCCCGGCCCGAAGAGCGGGGCAAAGATTCTCTCGTAGACCTTTTCGTCCGTGGCCATAACTTCTTCCTCGGTCCAGACGGCCGCGCTGAACGGGGCCGCGGCCGCAAACATCTCCGGATGTCGCAGGGCATAAATCAACGTCCCCCAACCGCCCATGCTCAGCCCGGCCACGCCCAGAAAAGGAGTTCCGGGGCGTGGCCGG
>JANLGB010000194.1 GCA_024653405.1 Candidatus Saccharicenans sp. | reverse complement strand
CCTATCAGTTCGGGTTTAACCTCAAGCTTTGATGGAGTCGTCCTAAGATTACTTAATCTCCTGGAAAATGTATTCCGCCCGGCGGCGTGAAGGCATGCGGTAGATGGCGACTAAGCTCTCCAGCCCGTTGACCCCGACTGCTGACACCCCAAAAGTCCAGTCGTCAATCGAAACGTTCTTGAGCACGAAAGAATCAACCTGGCCGGCGAAATAACATCTTTCCCAGTAAGGCGATTTGGTGTCCCTCAGGTAAACCCTGAAACCAGCAATTTGCTCACGGTTTCCTTCCCACTTCCAGCGAAGCTCAGCCTCATATCCTTGACCCCGGCCGAGAAGTGGAGCGCCTCGCTCGCTGGTCACCTGCGGCGCTTCTGGCGCACAGGCCAAACACAAGAGCGAAGCCAGCACCACCCGGGTGACATCAGCGCAATAAGGTACTGAAAGATTTTCTATCTTATCAAGCGGAGTATGCTGAACTGAATAATTTTCCCTGGCTTCAGTAAATCTTATGCCTGGAAAACCTTCCATGACGAACGGCGTATGGTCCCCACCCCGGCCGAAACGGTCAGCTCGGTAAATCAGGTTGACCTCAAAAGACGGGTAAACCTGCTCAGCCACCCTTTTCACATAACGGGCGAGCTCCCGGCTGGGGGAATCGTTGGGGTCGTCGCTGAACACCCTGACTCTGGTCGAATCAACATAGCCATTTCCAGCTTTGATGTTAGAAATCATGTCCATGGTCAGCACGGCTTCGATGTTTTTTCCCTGCTCTTTCATCTTCCGGGCATAAAGTGTCGAACCGACCAGCCCCTGCTCTTCGCCAGCAAAAGCAATAAAATGAATGGTGGCTTCAGTCTCGAGCGGAGCAATGATTCTGGCCATCTCCAGCAGGGCGGCGATGCCAGAAGCATCATCATTGGCTCCCGGGGCTTCAGTGTTGACGTCTTCGTAGTTGAATTTGCCGTCTTTGCTGACGGCAATCGTATCATAATGAGCGTTGACAATGATGATTCTTTCTTTGGCTGACTTGCCCTTTTTTATGGCCACGATGTTATGAAGTTCTGTGTCGCGCACAATCCTTCCGCCCTGCTTTGGCAGAAAATAACCATCATCAACCACTTCCAGCCCAGGTATTTTCTGGAATTCTTTCATCAGCCAGCGACGGGTTGCTCCAATGCCAAAATTGACCGCCTTCTGCTCAGACAGAAGGTTTCTGGTTTTAAAATTTTGAAGCGTTTTGATGGCGGCGGTGATATTTTCCTCCGAAACCTGCTCCACCGCTTTTTTCAGGAAATCATAAGCGCGGGCCTCAATTTCCTGAGCCTTTAACCAGGAGTTTGTGGCCAAAGCCAGGAATAATAGTGAAAGTAAAACGGCTTTTTTCAGAACTCCTTTTTTCATTTCTTCTCTCCGTCTTTTGATTTTTTATATCGTTTGCTTTTTTTTTATATCGTCTAACCTCTTTTAAAAAAATCCGACGCCCGTTTTGTTAATTGCCCAGCCAGAGTCCAAATTTTAAGGTCGGCTTCCGCCCAAACTGAGATTTTTAGCTGACTTTCTGGATTTAACTTTTCTAACCTCAACTTTTCTAACTTCCATCTTCCTTTCTGGCCAGACTGCCGAATTATACTTTGTTTTCAAGCTGAAGCCTGTATCTCTACTAACCTTAGTTTCTCGATATAAACTTACTTTTAACGAGAGGCTTCTTGCGCCTGGACGGTAAAACAGCCTCCTTCCCTTTTAGTTAGCCTCTCTCTACTTTCAGGCTGCCTATTCTCACGATTATTTCTTTGGATACGGAGGCACAGGCGGAAGCTTCGGCTCTTTGGTTTTCAACTCTTCCATAATTACTTCAATCGCTTTATTCAGCTGTTCATCAAGGCCTTCATATTCCTTAGCCGGGTCGTTATCCACGTAAATATCAGGCTCCACTCCCTCGCCTTCGATTATCCACTGTCCTTCCAGGCTGTAAGTGGCAAATTCAGGCTTGTTGAGATATCCGCCGTCAATCAGCGGCAGGGTGCCTCGGATGCCGACCACACCGCCCCAGGTTCTCTTTCCAATCAACTTTCCGAGCTGCATCCTCTTGAAGCGATAAGGGAAGATGTCACCGTCTGAGGCAGAAAACTCATTGATCAAAGCCACCTTCGGACCCATGATCAGAGCCTCTGGGTCTGGCCTGGGCACTGAGCCTCGAGCGATATCCATCATCACCGCTTGTCTGGCCAGCCGCTCGATAAGCATTGGAGAAACATTGCCGCCACCGTTGCCGCGGACGTCAATGATCAGAGCCTTTTTATCGGTCTGAGGATAGAAATGCTTGATAAACTCGTTAAGCCCTGGTACGCCCATGTCAGGCACGTGGATGTAGGCTACCTTCCCGCCCGTCATTTTCGCCACATATTCAGTGTTCTTCTTAACCCAGTTGTAATAATACAGGCTGTTTTCCCTTTCTATCGGCACTACCACTACTTCCCTGGCTCCTTTTTCTGTCGGCTGACTGTTGACTTTCAGGGTTACTTGTTTTCCGGCTGTGTTCACCAGAAGCTCATAAATGTCTTTCACCTCAGTGACCGGTTTTCCGTTAACGGCCATGATAAAATCGCCTTCCTTAACATTTACCCCAACCTCAGTAAGCGGCGACCTCAAGTTGCGGTCCCAGTTCTGGCCGGCCAGAATTTGTTTTATCTGGTAGTAACCAGACTTATCCCTTTCGAGTTTAGCCCCCAACCGTCCGACGTTTATTCTTTCAACTTTGGGCCGGTCACCTCCGCCCACGTAGGTATGACCGCAGTTAAGTTCGCCGATCATCTCGCCGATGACGTAAGTCAGGTCGGCCCGGTGTCGTACAGCCTTAGCCAGCGGCAGGTATTGTTGCTTGACCTTTTCCCAATCAACCCCATGCATGTTCGGCGCATAGAAAAAGTCTTTCATCTGGCGCCAGCATTCTTCAAAAATCTGGGCCCACTCTGCCTGACGGTCGAGCCACATTTCCAGGCCTGACAGGTTGAGTTTTTCCTCTATCTTAACCGGACCAGACGGCAGGTCGATGATGGCATAATCCCGGCCCTGCTGCACCAGCATCTTTTTGTGGTCGGCCGAGATGACATAGTTATTGACCTGGCCCAGGTCCTTCTCTTCCAGCTTGCTCAGGTCGTAGTACTTGAGCGAGGTCTGCCGGTCACCGAACGACTGTTTCAGGTAATAAAGCTTATCCCCGACCGAGGTCAGGCCGTAGTAGCTTGAAACCTCCACCGGCAGAGCTGTAATCCGGTCCTTCAGACCTTCCCGCTCGACTTTAAGGGTTAGTTTTTCAGGGGAAGGCTTGGGCGCTGACTTTTCTTCTTTGGCTTTGACCGTCCCGGCCGGTTCAGAGGTAGCTACTTTCACCTCGTCGCTCTTGGGCTCAAAGGGTGATTTGACTTCGCGGTTGAGAGTAACCAAATAAATTCTCGACATGTTCAGGTAAGAATGATTCCACTCGGTGCGGCTGTAAACCGGGTTGAAATCCCGGTCGGAGACAAAGAACAGGTATTTACCGTCTGAGCTAAAACAGGGCGAATAGGAAGAATACCAGCTATCGGTGACCTCAATGGTCTCCTGGCTGCTCAGGCTGTACAAGAAAATCTTCTGCATCCCGTTTTCAGCCTGGTCAGAAAAGGCTATCCAAGTCGAGTCGGGCGACCAGGTATAATCATTGATTTCCCAGTACTTGCTCCTGGCCACTTCCGTCACCTTCCTACTTTCGATATCAATATAACGCAGCCGGAACAAGCGGTCCGACCAGAGGAGCTTCCGGCTGTCAGGTGACCAGAGTGGAGCATACTTATAGCAATCCCCGTCAGCCGTCAGTTGCCGGGCCGGACCGGAGCCATCCTGGGGTGCGAGATAAATTTCTTCCCGGCCGGTTTTGTCGGAAATAAAAGCAATCCAGCGGCCGTCGGGCGACCAGGCCACATCGCGTTCGTGGACACCGGAGGTCCCGCTCAGGTTGCGGGTATTGCCGTTCTTGGCCGGGACGGTGAAGATTTCCCCGCGTGCCCCGAAGACCGCCCGGGCCCCGTCTGGGGCGATATCCCAGCTGCCGATATTATCGGCCACCTTGAC
>JANLGB010000193.1 GCA_024653405.1 Candidatus Saccharicenans sp. | reverse complement strand
AAGACCAGCAGGTAGGAATGGGTGGAACCGATGAAAAGGTTTTCCACCACGTCTTCGGCCTTCATCTCGATTCCCTTCCGTCCCTTGCCACCCCGGCTCTGGTAGCGGTAGGCGCTGAGGGAGGTTCTCTTGATGTAGCCGGACTGGGTATAGACGATGGCCACGTCCTCTTCCTTGATCAGGTCTTCGGCCTTGATTTCGGTAATCACCTCGTCCCGGATCTCGGTGCGTCTCTCATCCTGATATTGTTCCTTTAGCTGCTTGAGTTCATCCTTGATGATCTGCAGGACCATCTCCGGGCTCTTCAGTATCAGCTTGAGTTTCTTGATCAGGGCAATCAATTCCTTGTGTTCCTGGACGATTTTCTGCCTTTCCAGGCCGGTTAAGCGCTGCAATTGCATTTCCAGGATGGCCTGGGCCTGGATGGCCGTCAGCTTGAACTTAGTAATCAGGCCGTTCTTGGCTTCTTCCACCGTCTTCGAGGACCGGATCAGGCTGATGACCGCATCCAGGTAATCCAGGGCGATAAGCAGGCCTTCCAGAATGTGGGCCCGATGTTCGGCCTTTTTCAGGTCATGCTTGGTGCGCCTGACGATGACATCACGGCGGTGGGCAATGAAGTGGTTCATCATCTCCAGCAGGTTCAGGAGTTTGGGCTGCTTGTCGACGATGGCCAGCATGATGATGCCGAAAGAGGTCTGAAGGGCTGTGTGCTTGTACAGGTTGTTGAGGATGATTTCGGGCAGCTCGCCCCTTTTTACCTCTATCACCACCCTGATGCCCTCGCGGTCAGATTCGTCCCGGATGTCGGCAATGCCTTCGATCTTCTTGTTGTTGACCAGGTCGGCGATATTTTCCAGCAGCCGGGCCTTATTCACCCCATAGGGAATCTCAGTGATTACAATCCTGTCCCTCTCCCCTTTATCTGCCCGCTCAATGGTGGTCTTGGCCCGCAGATGAATCACACCCTTGCCTTCCTGGTAGGCCTGGCGGATATTCTGCCGGTTGAAAACGTAACCGCCGGTGGGGAAATCCGGACCGGGGATGAACTTCATGATGTCGTCGAGGCTGGCCTTGGGGTGATCGATCAGATAGACCAGGCCATCGCAGACCTCAGCCAGATTGTGTGGTGGAATATTGGTGGCCATGCCCACGGCAATCCCGGAAGCGCCGTTGACCAGCAGGTTGGGAAACTTAGCCGGAAGGACCTCGGGCATCAACAGGCTTTCGTCGTAATTGGGGACAAAATTAACCGTGTCTTTTTCTATGTCAGCCAGCAGCTCCTCGGCCAGCCTGGTCATCCGGACTTCGGTATAACGCATGGCCGCCGGGGGGTCGCCGTCTATCGAACCGAAGTTGCCCTGCCCGTCAACCAGCGGGTAACGCATGCTGAAGTCCTGGGCCATCCTGACCAGGGCATCGTAAACGGCCGCGTCGCCGTGGGGGTGGTATTTACCGATAACGTCGCCGACAATCCTGGCCGACTTCTTGTAAGGTTTGTTGTGGGTGGTGCCGGTCTCCCACATGGCATAAAGGACGCGGCGGTGGACCGGCTTCAAACCGTCCTTGATGTCCGGAATGGCCCGGCCGATGATGACGCTCAGGGCATAGTCCAGGTAGGACCGCTTCATCTCCTCTTCCAGGCTGACCACCGACAGACTCTGAGCTATGGGTGCTAATTGTTCTGGAGTAGTCGCGGCCTTGGTCTCGGGTTTTTTGTCTCCCGGATTTCCGGACTCAGGCTTTTCCGGCCTAGTTTTTTCTTCCGGTTTTTCTTTCCGACTCTGGCTTTTTGTTGATTTATCCTTTTTCCCGGCCATCAGTCCAACCTTTCTCTGAAATCTTAATGACCGCCTCAGATATCAAGATTCTGGGCCAGCAGGGCGTTTTCCTCGATGAACTCCCGCCTCTGCTCAACTTCCTCGCCCATCAGCACCGAGAAAACCTTATCGGCTTCGACCGCATCCTGGATGGAAACTTTGAGCAGGGCCCTCTTTTCCGGGTTCATGGTGGTTTCCCACAGCTGCTCGGGAGTCATCTCACCCAGTCCCTTGTATCTCTGGATGGTGACACCTTTCTTGCCTTTCTCAAACAGGTATTCCAGCAGCTTGTTCTCGTTTTCAATGTTGACCGATTCGGTAGTGTTCAGCACCTGGTAGGGTGGCTGGAAATCTTCCAGTTCCTTGATAATCCTGTAGAGGTTTTTGTATTCGATGGAGTTGATCAAATCCAGGTTGACCCGGGTCCGGCTGGCAAAGCCGTTGACCTGGAAACTGGCTATTATTTCGTAGGCATCATACTCCTCGTCGTGCACCAGGTCGGTCTGGAAGCCAAGCCCTGTAATCAGGGTCTGCAGCCTCTTCATGTTCTTCTTGTCCTGCAGGAATTCCAGGTCGGTTACGTTTTCCCTGATTAATAGCTCAATCAGGCTGAAGGGGGTGTTTTTCTTTTCCAGGTAAGTTATGTAATTCTTTTTCTGGATAACTTTAAGGATGAACTTGCGCAGCTTCTCGCCCTCGATCGGTTCCTTCTGGTTCTTGACTTTAATCCTGAACTCCTCGGAAATTTTCTTGACTATCCATTTCTCGTAATCCCGCTCCTCCTTGAGGTACTGAACTTCCCGGCCCCTGGAAATTTTGTAGAGCGGAGGCTGGGCAATGTAAAGATGGCCGTTTTCAATCAGGGGTTTCATCTGCCGGTAGAAGAAGGTCATAAGCAGGGTCCGGATGTGAGAGCCGTCGACGTCGGCATCGGTCATGATGATGACTTTATGGTAGCGGAGCTTTTCCAGACTGAAACTTTCCTCCCCGGCGCTGGTGCCCAGGGCGGCGATGATGGTGCCGATTTCCTCGTTGTGAAAGATCTTGTCCGGCTGAGCCTTCCAGACGTTGAGAATCTTGCCGCGCAAGGGCAGGATGGCCTGGAAACGGCGGTCACGTCCCTGCTTGGCCGAACCGCCGGCGCTATCGCCCTCGACGATGAACAGCTCGGCCAGGGCCGGGTCCCGCTCCTGGCAGTCAGCCAGCTTGCCGGGCAGAGAAGCTGTCTCTAGCACGCTCTTTCTTCTGGCCAGCTCCCGGGCCTTGCGGGCCGCTTCTCTGGCCCGGGCCGCATCTATGGCCTTGGCGATGATTCTCTTGGCATTGGTCGGATTTTCTTCCAGATAGGCGGTCAGCTGCTCGTTGACCAGCGATTCCACGATGCCCTTGACCTCTGAATTCCCCAGCTTGGTCTTGGTCTGGCCTTCGAACTGGGGCTCGCGCATCTTGATGCTCAGGACGGCGGTCAGGCCTTCACGGGCATCATCGCCAGAAATGCCGCCCGAGCCCAGGTCCTTGATCAGGTTGTGGGCCTCGGCATAATTGTTGAGACAACGGGTTAGTGCCGACTTGAAGCCAATAAGGTGGGTGCCGCCTTCCACAGTGTTGATGTTGTTAACGAAAGTAAAAATATTTTCGGTATAACCGGTGTTGTACTGGAAAGCCAGCTCCACCATAATGTCGTCTTTTTGGGCTTCAAAATAAATTGGCCTGGGGTTGAGAACGGTCTTGTTCTGGTTGAGATACTGGACAAATTCCAGGATGCCTCCCTTGTACTGGAATTCATGGGTCTTGTTAACTCTTTCATCGGTAATGGTTATCTTCAGCCCACGGTTGAGGAACGACAGCTCTCTCATCCGCTGGGTCAGTATCTCAAAGTTAAACTCGGTGGTTTCAAAAATTTCTTCGTCCGGCCAGAAGGTGATCTTGGTACTGGTCTTATTGGTCTTGCCGATTTTCTTGAGCGGGGTTTTGGGATTGCCGCGCTCGTAGACCTGGGTCCAGATGCCGCCATTCCGTTTGACTTCAAGCTCCAGCCGTCGGGATAAAGCGTTAACCACGGACACTCCGACTCCGTGCAGGCCGCCGGACACCTTGTAGGATTTATCATCAAACTTGCCGCCAGCATGCAGCACCGTCATGACCACTTCGGCCGCCGGCCTTTTTTCCTTGGGATGCATTTCTACCGGGATACCACGGCCGTCATCGATAACTGTAACCGAGTTGTCGACGTGAATGATAACATCAATTCGGGTGCAGTAGCCGGCCAGGGCTTCGTCCACCGAATTATCGACCACTTCGTAAACCAGGTGGTGCAGCC
>JANLGB010000192.1:2832-4163 GCA_024653405.1 Candidatus Saccharicenans sp. | reverse complement strand
CCTAACCTACGACCCGAGCCGGCGTTCGCTTTACGGTCACGGCGGTTCGATAGATTTCGGGCGAACCGGCGGCTCGCGCCTGGTGTTCTCAACCGGGGTCACCTGGAGGTCGCCCGGGCTGGAGCTCAATGATATGGGGTTTTTGCGGTATGCGGACGTAGCCATGCAGTATTTTTGGGCTGGCTATCGGTTCTACAAGCCCTTCAGCATATTTCGGAATCTGAATCTTAATATCAACCAGTGGTGCGGCTGGAACTTCGGCGGGGAGAGAATTTTCGCCGGCGGGAACGTCAATGCTTGGGCTCAGTTCAAGAATTACTGGAGCCTGAGCTTTGGAATAAACAGGCAGTTCTCCGGGCTGTCGCAGAGTGTTACGCGGGGAGGGCCGCTGCTTCGGGTGGCACCGGCCATGAATATCTGGAGTTCCGTCCAGACTGATAGCCGGAAGAAGCTGAGGCTGGCGGTCCAGGCACAGTGGCGGCAGGCCGATAACGACGACAGCCTGACATTTAGCCTGGGGCCGCAGATAACCTACGTGCCGGTGCCAGCTTTCAACCTGTCGCTGCGGCCAGCCTACCGGGTCTTCAGGAGCGAGCTGCAGTATGTCAGAATCCTGGATTTTGAGGCCGGTAAGCGCTATCTGGTGGGTAAGATTGATCAGAAGACGCTGTCGCTGGTTGTCCGTTTCAATCTGAGCTTGACCCCGGACCTGAGTCTGCAGTTCTACGGCATGCCTTTCATCTCGGCCGGGAAATACACCCGGTTCAAGATGATAACGCAGGCCCGGGCCAGGAACTGGTCAGAGCGGTACCACCTGTTCGGGGCTGGAGAGATTTCCTATGACGAAGCGGAGGCCGTTTATCGGGTGGACGAAAACGGCGATGGACTGGCTGACTATTCATTCGGCAATCCTGACTTTAATTTCAGGCAGTTCCGGTCGAACCTGGTTCTGCGCTGGGAATACAAGCCGGGCTGCACGCTGTTTTTGGTCTGGTCGCAGGACCGGACCAGCTATGGCTACAGCGGGCTGCTGGATTTCGACAACGACCTGAGCTCTCTGTTCAGCGGCCGGCCCGACAACGTCTTCCTGCTCAAGTTCTCTTACAACTTCAACCTATAACAGAGGGGACACCTGTCAGGTGTCCCCATTTTTTGCCCACAGGCCATAATTTTCCTCGAGAAAATTCGGGCTAAATCCGGGGACACTGTCAGGTGTCCCCTCTCATATTTGATTTTGTCAGACTTTTCATGATAGCTTAACCGCGAAAGGAGTATTCATGACCAAAAGAATTTTGCCGGCGATAGGGCTGGTCGCCACCTTGATTTTTTCT
>JANLGB010000192.1:234-2822 GCA_024653405.1 Candidatus Saccharicenans sp. | reverse complement strand
TGAAGAAAGGAGTATTTATGAGTAGAAAGATTTTATTGTTAATTGTGATCGCAGTAATGATTCTCTTACCCGCGGCGGCAAATTCCCAGCCGAGCGACGAGGAAGCCATCAAGGTCCTCATCCAGACGGCCTATGTCGACGGGCTACAAAACCTGGGCGACCTGGAAAAGACCCGGGTTGGCTTTCATCCCGACTTCGTTCTACTCGGGCTGAGAGACGGCCAGTTGACCCGGTTGCCGATAGCCGACTGGATTGCCTCCACCGAAAAGAGGAAGGCTGCTGGCCAGAAGCTACCCCTGACTACCTGCAAATTTCTTCAGGTGGATATTACCGACGATGCAGCCATGGTCAAGCTGGAATTGCACCGCGAAGGCCAGAGAATTTTTACTGATTATCTCTCGCTTTACAAATTTCCAGACGGCTGGAAAATTGTAGGCAAAATTTATTATCGTCACTGAGCCCAAACGGGGACACCCGTCAGGTGTCCCCTCTTTAGAGGATAAAGCCGGCGCCCAGAACCACCTCTCCCTCATAAAACACCGCCACCTGGCCCGGCGTTACTGCTTTATAGGGAGTAAGCAAGATGACTTCAGCCCAATCGGGCTTCTTGGAAATATCCGCGGAAATGTTTTTTTCCGGTGGCGCCTCGCCGCTCTTGTTCGCTCTTTCTTTTTCTCTTTCACCCGGTAGAATCCCCCATTCCGGCTGGCTTATCCGGGGCCAAAGCCGGCATTCTAACTCCGGCGACTTGTAGCGAACCCTGACTCGGGCCTCAATTTCTTCGCCAGGCTGCGGCCACCGGGCAATCCAGTTGATGCTATCAACCTTGAATTCCTGTCTCATCAGGTCTTTTTCTTCACCAACATAGACCGTATTAGTTTCAGCCTCAATCCGCACCACATACAACCGGCCCCCGCCGGCTATCCTCAGCCCCCGTCGCTGCCCTACCGTGTAATTTTCAATGCCCTGGTGCTGCCCCAGAACCTTACCACTCAGGTTCTTGATCGGTCCGGGCTTTCCTTTCGGCAGCAGCTTTCGGTAATCGCCGGCATAAAAATCCTGGCTTTCCTCCTTTTCGCTGACCGGCAAATGATGTTCCCTGGCGATTTTCCGCACCTCGACTTTATTAAGTTCTCCCAGCGGAAAAAGGCTCCGGCCGAGCTGTTCCTGGCTGAGCAGCGACAGGAAATAGGACTGGTCCTTGGAGGCATCCCGGGCTTTCAACAGGAGCCACCGCCCGGCCCGTTCCTCAAACCTGACCCTGGCATAATGCCCGGTGGCGAAGTAATCATATTCCAGTCCCAGCTTCCGACAACCCTCCAGAAGCAAGCCAAATTTAATCTCGGCATTGCAGCGGACACAGGGATTGGGGGTTCGCCCCCGCGCATATTCACTCCTGAAATAACTCAGGATGCGCTCTTCATATTCCCGGCTCAGGTCCACCACCCAAAAGGGAATCCCGATATGCTTGGCCACCGCCTCGGCTTCCCTGATCTCTTCCTCTTCATCATCACCGAAGCAGGATAGCCGCCGCCCTTCGCCACAAACGATTCTTGTGGTCGGGATTCTGTCTCCTGCCGAGCTCTCTGGTTCCTGTTGTTTGGCACTCGATTTAGGCTGTGTTTCTGCCAACTTTTCGCCAGGCGACGATTGGCTGAGCTCTCTACCAGCCAAAGGGAGGCTTCCCTGCCCTCTGCCAACCTGCTCCGATCCCGCCAGCTCTTCCGGTCCCTGCCCTGTCTTCGGCGTTATCTTCATAGTCACGCCGATTACCTCATAACCCTCCTTTTTCAGCAACAGCGCGGCCACAGACGAGTCCACCCCGCCGCTCATCCCAACCAGCACTCTTTTTCTCTTACTGCTTTCCATCTCGCTCTTATTATAACACTGATAAAGGGGAGGGACACTCTGCCACCCTGAAAGGTGCCGACCCCGGACTTTGAGAGTTTTTCGATATTTTCTGGCGACGGGGACTCAGCCTAAGAATAGGTAATAATCGGGACACCGGAGCTTTTTCCTATTTTTTCCGTCATTTTATGATGGGCGACACGGCTTAGAAAATAAGAAATAGGTTCGATAGCCAGAGCCATTGACGGCCCTGGTGAGCTCTGGTAATCTGGAAAAGTAATCAGCAAATCTCAAAAAAAGTTGCAGATAACTCCAGGTGCGGGCAGCTCCCCGGTAATTCCCCTCGGGAATTGCCGGGACTCAAGGCAGCCAGCCGCTCCTGATTAATAACGGAGGATTAAGTCATGATAAAAATGACCCAGGGCCAATCCAACAGCCAGCGCAATTCTCTTTACCCGGACGGGTCAATGGGCTTGCTGCTCCTGGCCGCCTTCGTTATTTCTATCTTTATATTTGCTTTTTCCTCCCTGAATCGCCCGGCCTTCGCTTACGGCGTTTCCCTGATTTCCGATAGCCTTAATAGGCCATCAGTACCCGGACCCGAAACCGCAGTCTCAGAGTACACCTCAAACTCGTCTGACTCCAACCCACAGCAGCCGCCAAAAGAAAAAAAAGAAGAGAAAGGCCAGAAGGAAAAAGCAAACCGCGAGCCGCAAACTCAGGCAGCCGAAGAAGAAAAA
>JANLGB010000192.1:0-224 GCA_024653405.1 Candidatus Saccharicenans sp. | reverse complement strand
CTATTCCAGCTCGAGCCGGTCTACATCGAAGTGGTCGACCGGGCCCGGGAAAATGAGCGCCCCAACCTGACCGTGCTCCAGACCGACCTTTTCCCCCTGACTATCTCCAACACCCTCGACACTGCCCTCGAACGCCAGCCCGGGATAGATATCCAACGTATCCAGATGATCGGCACCGCCCTGGATGATGATTCGGTCAAGATCCGCGGTTTGGGCGCCAGGCG
>JANLGB010000191.1 GCA_024653405.1 Candidatus Saccharicenans sp. | reverse complement strand
CCTCGATGTCAGGTCGGCTGAACTGTATTCTGGAGAGCGGGGCAACTGGAAAAGAAACGGCCATATTCCGGGCGCCCTAAATATCTTCTGGGCCTCCTTTCTCCGGGAAGACGGAAGCTGGAAAGACCTGAAGTTCATTATGGACAACCTGCGGGAGCTGGGGGTAACTCCGGATAAGACCATTATTGTCTCCTGTGGCCAGGGCTTAATGTCCTCTCACACTTATCTAACTCTGAAATACCTTCTGAAATTTCCCCGGGTCAAGCTTTATGACGGTAGCTTTAACGAGTGGAGCAACCGCGATGACCTGCCGGTAGAAATGGGTAAGAGGTGAAGAGCATGAACAGAAGAAGATTCTGGACTTTCTTTTGGCTGGGTCTGTCGGTAATTTTTATTCTGGCTGGACTCCTGAGCGGAGAATTCAGGGTGGTCTGGCAGAAAGCGGTTACCGTCTGTCTGGAATGTATCGGAATCGGTTAGGGTGGCCCTGAGGAGCGAGATGAAAACCGAAAGAAAAAGGAGAATAACCCAGTTGGCGGCGGCCCTGGGTTTTAACCTGGATTTACTGTCGTTGGCCAGAGGCCAAATCAGCCAGACTCCAACCAAAGGAATCTGCCTGCCGGCCCTTAATTGCTATTCCTGCCCGGCGGCCATCGGAGCCTGTCCGGTCGGGGCTTTACAGAATGCGCTTAATGCCCTGAGGTATAACCTGGGAGTTGGCCAGAAAAAATTGGGCTTATATGTGCTCGGGAGTCTGGGCCTGATGGGGGCGATAGGCGGTCGTTTGCCCTGCGGCTGGCTCTGTCCGTTCGGCTGGCTACAGGAGCTAATCAATAAAATACCCGGGCCAAAGATTCAGATTCCATCAGTTCTGACCTACTTGAGGTATGTCATCCTGATTCTGCTGGTGCTGCTCCTGCCCCTGCTGCTGGTTGATGCTTCCGGTCTGGGCTTACCCTGGTTCTGTAAATGGCTCTGCCCGGCCGGGACCCTGGAAGCTGGAGTCCTGCTGGCCATGCTCAATCCGGCCATCAGGTCCCAGCTGGGTTTTCTTTTTGCCTGGAAGCTGGCCATCCTGGTATTTTTCCTGGTGTGGATGGTCCTGTCAGAGAGGCCTTTCTGTCGGGTGGTCTGTCCCCTCGGCACTATCCTTGGTTTTTTCAACCGGGTCAGCCTGTTCCGGATGCGGGTGGACCTCGGACGCTGCATCCTGTGCCAGGCCTGCCAGAAAGCCTGCCCGGTCAATATCAGGATTTATGAGAACCCGGACAGCGAGCGCTGCCTCCGCTGCCTCAAGTGCGAGCCGGTCTGTCCCACCTCCTGCATTGATCATGGTTTCTGGCTGGCGGAAAAGAAGACCGAAGGGAAAACGCCGGTCAGGGTCTAAAATTAAGATAAAGAACTAGATGCTTAAGCAGGCGGGAAATGAACCCCCGGCAATTGATGGGGCCTTAAAAAAATGATTCGAGTCAGAAAGCTTCGCCGGCCTTGAGATAAATTCCATAATTGCCGGGTCCGAAAGCAAAATCCACCCGGAGATTGGCATTTTCCTTGGGAATAATCTTAAATCTCAGGCCGAATCCGGCGGAATATTTAAGCCCATCCCAGGAAATATCACGGAAGCGATTGGCCAGACTGCCCATGGCCCCAAAAACTACCGCCCCCAGTCTTTTCCAGACGGGGAAACGATACTCAGCCTGAAAAGCCAGCAGGTTTAGGTCCCGGAACCGGCCGTTGTAAAATCCCCTGAGCAAAGAATCTCCGCCCAGACGGGCCAGCTTGTAAAAGGGAACCTCTCCACTGTTGGTTTCAGCCAGAGCCTGAACGGCCAGCACCTGACGGTCACCGACCTGGTAGTAATGCCTTAGGTCCAGCTGGATGTTGAAAAAATCGAAATCACTGCCAAAAATATGGTTATTCCATAAGATATTAGCCTGGAGGTAAAAGCCGGCCGTGGGGAAAAAAATATTATTACGATTATCGAGGCTTATGACCATCCCGGGACCGGACAGCAATCCGCCATTGCTCCCGGTAACCAGGTCCTGGTCCAGCAGTCTGCCCGGCTCGGTTTCAACGATTCTGGTGCTTTCTAGATGGTACTTTAGCCCGAGATAAAGTGGAACTCCATTGAAAAATTTCTTCTGTAAGCCTACTTCCACCAGGTAGCGTTGTGGAGTGTAGCCCTCTTCCTGCTCATCATCGGTATCTGGCCCGATACCCCATAATTTGGTAGGGAAGCGCTCGGCCAGAAAATTGCCGGTCAGCAAAAAAGAATTATCCTGCAGGTAAAGTTCCGGCTTGAGCTGCAGGGTGAACTGTTTCATCTGGGTATAAATGGCTCCGATGAAAATGGTACTGGGCCTGGCTTGCTTGAACAACAGACCGAAACGATAGGTGAATAGACTCCCCAGGCCAAAAGCCATCCTGGTTTCAGGCGTATAATAAACCACAGGCAGTATGGTCACTCCCAGGCGGTCTGGCTCTGATTCCTCACTGATGACAATCTGCTGCCCTTCGCTCTTCTTCAGAGTTTCCTGAGCCAGGAGAACTGATGGAAACAGGAAGAGAAATACCATTAAAAAAAGAAGGCACCCGGCTGCGGCTGCCTTAATTTTTTTGTTTTCAAGGATTAAATTCATACTCGGATATCCACGTTTCACAATATTTTAGGCTCGTTTTATGACCCTGTCAATTTTTTAGTCGGTTTTTAAGCCTTAAATAATCAAAAAATGTCAAAACTCGATAATTTTTGCCTTGACACAAAGTTGCAACTAACAGTATTGTCTTTTTAAGCCTGAGTCATATCCGGGCTGAATGACTCTGAGTTGGAGAAGACTGGAAAGGGAAAAGCAGATGGCGGAATCAAAGAAAATTCAGGGTACCGGGCGGGAATCAGAGGGAGTTATCAGGCGTCGGGAATTTTTCCAGCATTGCGGCCGCTGTGCTCTGCTGGCCGCAGCTGGCCTGGCCGCCGGGACCCCCGGCAGCCGAGCCCAACAGCCGGCCCTTTTGGATTTTAGTTCTCTCCCCGTCAAGAAAAAAGCCAGGGTGAGATTGATTTTTGCCCTGCATCAACCCAAGCAAGACCGGCCCGACTGGCCCAACCTGGGTTTTGATTTCAGGCCGGTGATGGAACGTTACCTAACTTTTCTGGAAAAGAAACTGCCAGAGTTTTCCTTCGTGGCCTCCACGGCCAGCAGCCCGGAAGAAACAGACAGCCTCCTGCAAGAAGACCGGGAAAAAGACATTGATGGCTACGTGGTGTTCCAATTAAACTGCTGGAATCGAGTGGTCCAGCCGGTGGTGGAAAGCGGCCAACCGGTCCTTTATGTTGATTTTCAATATGGGGGTAGCGGCGGCTTCCTGGTTTATACCGCTGGTCTACTCAGGCAGAAACGGGAAAATTTTGGCTTCATCTGTTCTTCCAAACCAGACCATCTGGCCGAGGCTGTTAGAACCCTGGGCCTCCTTAAGAACCAGCGCCAGGAGACCAGCCTGGCCCGGCTGGTGGAGCAGGTCAGAAGGAAACTGACTCCGGCCCCGGGCTACCTGGCCTGTTATCCTGACCCCCTCAACCTTCTTTCGCCGGAGGAAACTTTGTATCGAATGAAGGATAGTTCCATTCTTTTATTTCGTGACCACCAAGGAGGGGAACCTCTGAACCTGGCCGGGATTCGGGTCCTGAACCTGCCTTTTTCTGAACTTAACTCCGCCTGGGAAACAGCCGACAGGGAGGAAGCCAGGGAAATAGCCAGGAGCTGGTGGAAAAAAGCCGCCCTGGTGCTGAACGTGAAATTTTCCGAACTGGTCAATTCCGCGGCCATGTACCTGGGAATGAAGGAACTTCTCCGGAAATACCAGGCCATGGCTATAACCATCAACTGCCTGGGCGGTTTCTATGGTGGACACCTTCAGGCCTATCCTTGCCTTGGCTTTCATGAATTGAACAACCAGGGGCTCGTGGGCGCCTGCGAGGCTGACCTGAGGTCGACCGCCACCATGGTTGCTTTCAGCCTCATGACCGGGGGGCGACCAGGGTATATTTCTGACCCGGTCATAGATATTGCCGAGCGTCACATTATCTACGCCCACTGCGTAGCTTCCAACCGGGTTTTCGGACCGAAGGGTCCGGCCAACCCCTTTGAAATCCTGACGCACTCCGAGGACCGCCAGGGAGCTTCTGTTAGGTCCCTGATGCCGTCCGGCTATCTGACGACTTCCCTGGAGATTGACCAGAACCGGAAAGAAATCTTGCTGCACCAGGCTAAGGCGGTGGGCAATTCTTTCGACGACCGAGCCTGCCGGACCAAGCTGGTGGCTGAACCTGTGGGCGACCTGGAAAAGCTGTTTACCATGTGGGATCTGTGGGGCTGGCACCGGGTTACCTTTTATGGAGACCTGAAACCGGCCGCGGCCGCTCTGGCTTCGGTCCTGGGGT
>JANLGB010000190.1 GCA_024653405.1 Candidatus Saccharicenans sp. | reverse complement strand
CACCTGCTTTTTCTGGGCCAGCTTCTTGGCTACTAGGGGTATCTCGAAAGCCCCGGGAACTTTATATATGGAAATACTGGCTTCCTCGGCCCCCAGCTTTTTCAGGGCTTCGAGCGCTCCCTCCAGCAGGTGGCCGGAGATGAACTGGTTAAAGCGGCTGAGAACAATACCTATCCTGTATCCTTTCGCCTGCAGTTTGCCTTCGTAGACCTTCATCTTTTTCTCCTTTGGCCGATCAGATCGGCTTTTTTTCAAAGATCCGGTATTTCTTGTATATTTTACCACCTATGGAAGTGGTAAATCTATTTATGGCTTCATTGTCTTCCAGCTGCCAGGAAGTTTCAGCCCATTCGTAGCCCCTGGCTTTGGCCCGCCGTTCCAGTTCATCGTAGAGCAGATAGGCCAGGCCGGTGTGCTGGAACCGGGGCAGGACGCCGAACACCACCGCCCTCATCCCCTTGATTTGGCGCCGGTTAAACAGCAGCCGTAAAAAGCCGAACGGCATCAGCCGGCCGTTCAGTTCTTTAATTATTTCGTTGTAATTGGGCAGGCCGAAAGCAAAGCCCACTTCCTGGCCCTCATGCATGGCAAAAATCACCAGCTCCGGGTCAGCAAAACTCTTCAGCCTATCGGCCATGAAGTCCATTTCCTTCTCGGTCCAGGGCACAAAACCCCAGTTATGAGCCCAGGCCTGGTTGTAGATGTAAGCCACCTTGCGGGTTTCTTCATATATTTTTTTCATGTTCACCGAACGCAGGCCGAAAGAGTGAGCGGCCCTGACTTTTTCCAGCACGGCCCTGACCTTCTCCTGGGTCTCATGGTCCCTGGTCATGATAAAAGCGTAAAGGTCTTTGGCCTTGGTCAACCCGGCCTTCTCCATCAGCTCTATGTAATATGGGGGATTGTAGGGCATCATGACCACCGGCGGACGGTCAAAGCCTTCCAGGAGAAAAGCGCATTCATCGTTCATGGACAGGTTCATCGGGCCGCGCAAGACCTCCATCCCCCGGTCTTTTCCCCACCTGGCCACCGTATCCAGCAGGCTGCTGGCCACTTCCAGGTCGTTGTAGCTCTCATAAAGACCGAAGAAGACCACCTTTTCCTGGTGGAACTGGTTGTGGCGGTGGTCGATGATGGCCGCAATCCGCCCCAGCAGCCGGTCATCCTCACGGGCCAGGAACAACTCCATTTCGGCATGTTCGAAAAAGGGGTTTTTCCGCCGGTTGAGTTTGCTCCTGACCTCGAACAGGAGTGGCGGCACCCAGTTAGGGTCGTTCTTATAGATTTCCCAGGGAAACTTAATGAATGATTTCAGGTCTCTCTTAGAATTAACCTGAACTATCTTAATATTGCTCATCCTGGCACCCTGAAAATAGTTTTTTCTGATTTTACCAGAAGTCTCTTCTTTTTTCAGCAATTAATTGTCAAAGAAGAGGATTGAATTGTTCTCCGGGTTAATGGTAAAAAAATAGGCAGGAGATAACATGAAAGCTGCAGCCAACTTTGCCGAACTCAGGCCGGAACAGCTTTACTGGCGCTGCCCGCCTGAGGCTATCGATCACGAGACCACGGCCGACTGCCCGGCCTGCGAGGACATCATCGGCCAGGACCAGGCCCTGAAATCCCTCAAGACCGGGCTGGAGATCAAGAGCCGGGGTTATAACATTTTTATCACCGGCATGGTCGGGACCGGTCGCACCACCACCATCAAGAAATTTCTGGAGAAAATCAGGACCACCGAGGAGATACCTGACGACCTACTCTATGTCAACAACTTCAACAAACCCGACGAACCTTGGCTGCTAACTTTGCCGGCAGGACAGGGGCGGGTGCTGGCTGAAGGCCTGGAGCGCTTGATTAACATGCTCCGGACCAATATCCCAGAGCTTTTGAAAAGTCAGTATTTCCAGGAAAAAAAGCAGGCCATCCTGGAAACCCAGCAGCGGCAGCAGAGAGAAATCCTCCAGAAATTCGACGACCTGGTAGCCTCCGAGGGCTTCACCGTGATCCAGGTCCCCATGGGTATCCTTACCCGGCCGGACCTGATACCGGTGGTTGACGGCCAGCCCACTCCCTTCACTAAGCTCGAAGCCCTGGTCCGGGAAGAGAAAATGACCAGGCCGCAACTGGAGGAACTCAAGCAGAAATATGAAAAGCTAACTGAACAGCTGGAAAAATTAATCGGGAAGCTTAAAGAAATAGATGAAGAAACTCAAGCCCAGCTCAAAAACCTGGAAATTGAAGCCTGCACTCCCTTGATTAGAGGTGGCTTGTCTGACCTGAGGGCCAGGCTCCCCTTTCCTGGTGTCCAGCGCTATCTGGACGAAATCGAGAAGAACCTGGCCCGGGACCTGGACCTGTTCAAAGCCGGGCCCAAGGAAGAAGCGGATAAAGAAACCGGCCAGGATCCCTATCTTCCTTACCGGGTTAACCTCCTGGTGGACAACTCGGAAACCAAGGGGGCCCCGGTGATCATGGAGACTTCTCCCACCTATCCCAACTTGTTCGGCACCATAGAGTATGCCTACAGTCGCTTCGGCCTGGCTCAGACGGACTTTACCCGGATCAAGGCCGGTTCTTTCCTCAAGGCCAACGGGGGTTATCTGGTGCTGAATGCTCTGGACGTCCTGACCGAGCCCGGAGTCTGGCCGACCCTGATCCGAACCCTGCGCTACCAGGTTTTCGAAATTCAGAACCCGATCTCCTTGTTTACCATCTCCACTGCCCGCTTGAAGCCGGAGCCGATTCAATGCCGGGTCAAGGTCATCCTGATCGGCGATGATTATCTCTATAACCTGCTCTATTTCTACGACGAGGATTTTAAGAAGATCTTCAAGGTCAAAGCCGAGTTTGACTCGGAGATGGAAAAAAACAAAAAGGCCATCAACGACTACGTCCGCTTCCTTAAGAAAATCTGCGATGAGGATCAGCTGCGGCCGGTGGACAAAGAGGGCATCGCGGCCATGGTCGAATTCGGCCAGAGGCTGGCCGGCTGGCAGAAGAAACTGTCCACCCGTTTTCACCTGATCGCCGACGTTATCCGAGAGGCTGATTACTGGGCCCGACAAAATGGCAAAGATGTTATTTCCCGGCAAGAGGTGAAGACAGCCATCCAGGAAAAAATAGAACGGGTCAACCTGGTGGAAAGGAAAATCCAGGAACTGATAGAAGAAGGCCTCATCCTTATTGATACCGAAGGCCAGGTAGTGGGCCAGGTTAACGGCCTGGCCGTCTATGATACCGGCGAGCTGACTTTTGGTAAGCCCACCAGAATCACCGCCCGAACCTCGACCGGACGAGCCGGGGTCATCAACATCGAGCGGGAAGCCGACCTCAGCGGCCGCACTCATAACAAGGGAGTGCTGATACTGACCGGCTACCTCCGCGGGAAATATGCCCAGGATAAGCCCTTCGCTCTCTCGGCCAGCCTGGCTTTCGAACAATCCTATTCCGGCGTCGACGGAGACAGCGCCTCGGCGGCTGAAGTCTATGCCATCCTTTCCAGCTTGTCCGGGCTGCCATTGAGGCAGGATATGGCCGTGACCGGTTCCATAAACCAGCGGGGTGAAATCCAGCCTATCGGCGGGGTTAACGAAAAAATTGAAGGCTTTTACCAGGTGTGCAAGGCCAGGGGCCTGACCGGGACCCAGGGCGTCATCATCCCTCACCAGAACATCAAGAACCTGATGCTCAGGGAAGAGGTAGTTCAGGCCGTGGCCGAAGGTCGGTTTCACATCTATCCCATCAAGACGGTGGATGAAGGGATGGAAATTCTGACCGGGGTTAAGGCCGGGGAAAGGCTGGGAAACGGACAGTACGAAGAAGGAACCGTCAACCAGCTGGTGGACTCCGGCATCCTGCAGCTGGCCCTGACCTGGGAAGAATTTGAGGACAAAGCCCTGTGGAAAGAAATTGAAAAAGAGAGTGAATCGGCCACCGGAGAAAAGGAAGAAGTCTGAAACCCGGGCCGGGTTGACGAGCCGGCGGCTTTGATTCTCGGTAAAAAATCCGGGTCCGAGAATTTAATTAAGATTAGTGAAGCCTTTCAGTCTGAAAGCCCGGTCAGCTTTTTCAACCTCTCGACCTCCTCCGCCCGGAGTCGGCGCCAGAAACCGCGGCGCAAGCCCTTGAGAGTCAGGCCGGCAAAGGCCACCCGGCGGAGTTTCTTGACCTCAAAGCCGAGGGCCAAGAGCATCTTGCGGACCTCATGCTTGCGTCCTTCGTGGATTTCCAGGCTGAGCAGCGATTTTTCCCGGTTGCGGTAAATGATCCGGGCCCGGGCCGGGGCCGTTTTCCGCCCATCGATAAACACACCCTTTTCCAGCCTCTCCAGCTCCCGGTCCTCGATAAAGCCTTTGACCCTGACTTCATACAGCTTCTTGATTTCATAACGGGGATGCGTCAACCGGTGGGCCAGTTCTCCGTCGTTGGTAAAAAGCA
>JANLGB010000018.1:9705-17820 GCA_024653405.1 Candidatus Saccharicenans sp. | reverse complement strand
ACCCCCGCGACACGGTCAAGCTCTGGCTGGAAAGCCTGCCCGAGCAGATGGCCAAAATCAAGAACTGGAAATATCCTGAAAACCTGAATCAGTTGGATGAAAAGGGGAAACAGTCAGTCGAGCGCTATCGCCGGATTTTTCCCAAGGATTTCATGGTCAGTCCAGATAATATTCCCTTGCCCTTCCCCGTCCTCATAGACGCCGACCACCAGGTCTCCTCTGGTCTTGGCCTGTTCACCACTTCCTGGGGCGGAAGCCAGGTAGAGCAGAACATTCCGGCGGTCTACCTGATCGACGCCCAGGGAATCCTGCGCTTCAAGTACATCAGCCAGAATACCCTTGACCGCCCAGAATACGAATACCTGCTCAAAATCCTGGAAATGATCGGGCAGAAAAAGCTCTGAGCCGGCACTGAGGCCTTATCAATCCGGACTGGTCCGAGCTGCGTAATTGAATTTTTTGAGTTTCTGAATTATATCAACGATTACATCTTCCTTGCCCAGTTTCAGGATGTCTTCCGGTTTCACTTCCGGCAAGAATGGCCTTTCCCTTGCTACCAGCGGCGCCTTTTTGTTCTTTCGCCCGGCAGTCTTTAACAGCAGCCTGAGCTCTATAGAATTTGTGGGCAGGACTATAGTGTAATGAAAGTTGTCAATTTTGCTATCAGGGAAGTTTATCTGAAGGTGGATGAAATTATACTTGCGCCGCTCGTACTTCACCTTGATTCCCTTAGGCTCCAGGGCCTGTTCCAGAGCTTCAAAGGCTGGCTCCACGATGAACTCGCAGAATTGATCAAAATGATCGCGGGTTTCCTGCTGGCACTTTTCGATGATCCTGAGGTCTTCAAAATAGCGGTTGAGTTCTTTCATCCACTTTTCTTCCTTCATCTTTCCCATCTCCATGTTTCTATTATGATACCTTTCGAGGTCAGATTTCAACTTTTGGCCAAACTCTGGCCTCAGTCTTACTCCGGGAGTGGGGCCAGGAGAAACAGTCTCAGGTCCATGACATTGGTTCCGGTCGGTCCGGTCTTGAGCAACCCCCCGGCCTGCTCAAAAAAGCTGTAGGAATCGTTATTTTCAAGATAGGATGACGGGGAAAGGGTTAGCCGCCTGACCCTTGCCAGGCTTTCCGGGCCGATCCAGGCTCCGGCTGAATCAGTAGGGCCATCCCGGCCGTCGGTGGCCAGGCTCATCACCAGCCAGTCAAAGCCCTCGAAATCCTGTTCCCGGCCGAGGATTTCTACCAGACTGGCCAGGACAAATTCGGTGTTGCGGCCGCCCTGACCTCGCCCTTTAACTGTCACTGTCAGCTCTCCGCCCGCCAGCAGGCAGAAGGCCCGCTTCTGTTCCCGTACCTTGCGGCTGAATTCCTGAAGCTTGCCCAGGTAATTATGAGCTGCTTCCCTGGCCTCACCCTTGTCTTCCGAGGTCAGGATGATAGTTTCCAGCCCAAATTGCCTGGCCGCCTCCTTGGCCGCATACAGGGCTGTCAGATTATCACCGATTATGAACGACCGAACTTTTTCCAGCACCCGGTCGCCTTTTTTGACGGTCTCCTCTCTCAATCCCGCCCGCCCTTCTTCCAGCACCAACTTGATACTTTCGGGGCAGACCGGCCACAAGGCATGCTTCTCAAGGACAGCTACCGCCTGGGTAAAAGTGGTGGAATCGTGCCAGGTTGGGCCCGAAGCGATGCTTTCCAGGTCATTGCCGATGACATCAGAAACAATCAAGTTGACCACTCGGGCCGGCCAGGCCGCCCTGGCCAACCGGCCACCTTTGATACGAGAAAGGTGTTTCCTGACCGTGTTCAATTCCTTGATGTCGGCCCCGGCTTTCAGCAGCAGCCCGGTTATCTGTCTTTTATCTTCCAGGCTGACTCCTTCTTCCGGCAGGCACAGATGGGCTGAACCACCCCCAGAGATCAACACCAACAACAGGTCTTTCTCAGTTAAAGACAGGGCCAGCTCATAAGCTTTCTGCCCGGCCTTAAGACTCCAGTCGTCGGGCAGCGGGTGGGCCGCCGGGAAATAAAAGAGCTGGCCCCGCTGCCCGAAATCCTGGCTGCCGGTTATCACCGCTGCGTCCAACCTATCCTCAATCATCGGCAGCAAAGCTTCGGCCAGCGGGACTCCGGCCTTACCGAAGCTAATCAGGCTAATTTTTTCAAATTCAGTTAGTTTAAATTTCTGTCCGCCCACGGTTAGAGTGTCTCCATCACGGCGGACATTCTCCCCCACCAGGCGCACTGGCTGCACTGAGCCCAGGGCCACCTGGCTCAGCTGGCGGGCAACTTCCTTAAGCTCGAGGTTTAATCCCGGAAATTTATCCATAGTCCTCTGTCTTTTCTTTCACTTCGGCTGCCGTTATGGTAAAAATAATTAGGTGTCAGAGAATGAATCTGGCTTTTTTTATGGCCATCGCTAAAGCTCGCAGGCTTTTCTCGCCGTTGTTTCCGGCCCTGGTTTTCATCCTGACCTTTATTCTATCTGAACCGGCCGCCCTGGCGCAAGGCCAGGAATCGGTCATTTCCGATGTGGAAAAAAGGATTGAACAGATTAACCGCCAGATTTCCCAGCTTAAATCCCGCCTTCGGGAAGAGGAAAAAAGGGAAAGTTCCCTGCTGTCATCGCTGGAAAAAATCAGGCTGAATAAAAAAGTCCTGCAGAACGAAATTGAAGCCCTCAACCTTAGGCGAGCCCTGGTCAACCGCCAGCTGGCCGAGCTCAAGCTAAAGGTTGAGGAAACCCGAAAAACCCTGAACCAAGAAAAGGAAGCAGTGGAGAAAACCCTGGTCACCCTTTATCGTTTCGGTCGGCTGGATTTCATGCATTTTTTCCTGCGGGCCAGTAACCTCGAAACCTTCCTCCGGGAAAGTAAGAACCTGACCTTCCTGGCCCAGTACCAGGGAGAAGCCATTAATAGATACTTGAAATCTATCGAGCAGATGGAGCTACTGGAAAAAGAGCTCCGGGAAAAAATGACTGAGGCTGAATCGCTTCTGCAACAGGCCAGGGTCAACCAGGCCCGCCTGGCTGAGGAAGAGAGTAAGACCCAAAAGCTTCTAACTGAAATCAAAAAGAACAAATCGACCTACCAGCAGATGGTGGCCGAGCTCCAGGAAAGCTCGGAACAGTTGCAACAACTCCTGAAAAGGTTGCAGAGCCAGGAAATATCTCTTCCCTCGCCCTTTATCCCCCTGTACGAGAAAAAAGGCCAGCTTCCCTGGCCGGTGACCGGCAGAGTCATCACCAGGTTCGGCAAGGAAAAGCATCCCCGGTTCAACACAGTCACAATCAACAATGGTGTGGAAATTTCTCCCTCCGGCCAGGATAAGAACATCAGAGCCGTTCACGGGGGTCGGGTGGTCTTCGCCGATTATTTCCAGGGCTACGGCAACCTGATCATCGTTGACCACGGCCTCTCGTATTACACCCTCTACGGTCACTGTGCCAGTTTCCTGGTAAAAACCGGCGACCTGGTCAAAGCCGGCCAGCCTCTGGCCATCGTGGGCGACTCCGATTCGCTCAAGGGAGAGTGCCTGTACTTCGAAATCCGCCACAAAACCCGGCCGGTCGATCCCTTGCAATGGCTGAAGAGAAGATGATAGAATTTAACGGATTTAATAAGAATCCTGGTTGTTTACCTGGATATACTGGAAAGTAATATGAAATTTAACAAGCTTAACGTTTATCTCTTGGTTATAGTTTTGCTTCTCACCTTCATGCTGCTCACCGACAGGAAATTCTTGCCGGCCAAGAATCCGCTGCCCCAGTTCAGTCCCAGTAACGCCGATCTAATCGGCACGGTCATGAGCCTGATCAAGACCGACTACCTGGAGGAGCCTAATCCCGTCCGAATTACCGAGGGCGCTTACCGAGGTCTGATCAATTCTCTTGACCCGCTTAGCGCTTATCTGGATAAAGACCTGGCCACCAGGTTTCTCAACCGGAAGGAGCCGGTCAAAAACACCGGCCTGGTGATTTTCAAAAAATACGGCCTGTTTCCCATGGTCATAGCCGTGGCTGAAAATTCTCCAGCGGCTGCTGCCGGTCTCAAGGTCGGGGATAACATCAGCGCCATCACCGACCGGAGCACCATGACCCTGAGCCTGCTCGAAACCAGGCTTCTGCTTGAAGCTGACCCGGGAGCCAACGGCCCGCAGCCGGTCAGGTTGAGGGTAGTCCGCGGCCGGGAAACCCTGGAGCTCGAAGTCAGCCGGGATTTTAGCTGGAAGGATTCGCTTAATCTTAAGGGAGGCCCTTCGGGTCTGATCATACTCCAGCCAACCTCCATCTATGAGGGCCTGGCCAGGGAAGTCAGACGCACCCTGGGCCCCAGGCTGAAAACCAAACCGGCTCCCCGGGCGGCAGTCCTGGACCTCAGGGATTGCTGGCGCGGCGATTATGAAGAGGCTCGGAAGCTGATAAACCTCTTTGTGCGGGCCGAAGAAGCCGGCTACTTTGAAAGCCGGACCCAGAAACAACCCCTGTCCTATCCCGAACAGCCAGCTTTCTCGCAGCTCAGGTTATTCATCTGGGTCAACCAGGCCAGCTGCGGTCCGGCTGAAGTGGTGGCCGGGGTTCTTAAAGATTTAAACAGAGCCCAGACCATAGGCCTGGAAACTCCGGGGATGGCCGGCCTGCAGGAATCTTATCCCTTGTCAGACGGCAGCCTGGTGGTCCTGACCACGGCCCTCTTTTCTCTGAAATCTGGCACCAGGCTCTGGGACAACAGCCTGCCATTGGATGCCGGGATCTCCTATTCAGAAAATATGGATAAAACTTACCAGGATAAAACCCTGAACCTGCTTGCCGCCAAAAAATAATGCGCCCGGCCAAAGAAAAGCCCAGGAAGCCCAAGGATTTAATCGACCGGCTGGCCCTGCTATCGGTCATTATGGTTATCCTGGCTGTTGTTTCCGCCAGCTGGCTTGACTACCTGAATTTCAGGCAACAGAAGGCTTCCTACCTCCCCTGGCGCCGGGCAGCTGTCAGCGAGTCCAGCAGCCGACCGGCCTTAATCGCACCCCCGGCCCTGTCTGAATTCCTGCGCCGGCAACTGGAAGCTAACGGCCTGCCGCCCGAGTCCATAGCCGAAGAGAAAACGGACGAGGGACTGATTTACATTTTGGCCAGAACAACATCCCGAGACTACAGGAAATTAAAAGATAATTTTTTTGCCACCCTGAAGAAGGCCGGCCTCAAGACCAACCTTAAAGAAGAAAAAACTGCCAGCGGGGAGATTTTGGTCACGGCCGAGCTGCGGCAGAATTCCAGGACCAGGGGCTGGCTGGTCTTCCGCTACCCGGACCCGGTCCAGGCCAGAAAGGCCCTCAAATCCCAACCGGCCCCGGCCCCGGAAAAGAAAGAGCCGGCCAGGGTGGTAGCAGTGGTAATTGACGATATCGGTGAAGACCTTACTTTCCTCCAGGAATTGATAAACCTTAAAGTCCCGCTGACCGTGGCCGTGTTGCCCGATTCCAGCCTGGCCCGAGAATGCGCCGAGCTGGCTGCAAAAAACGGGCTGGAAGTTATCATTCACCTGCCGCTCGAAGCCTTTAACAACCACCTAAGCTCGGCCGGGGCTGAAGGTCTGATCACGACTTCCATGAGTCCCCAGGATGTCAGGGCCATACTGGACCGGGACCTCAGCCTCCTGCCCCAGGCCCGGGGCCTAAACAACCACATGGGGTCCAAAGCCACGGCCAGTGAAGGCTTGATGGAAATCATCATCTCGTTCCTCAAGGAGAAAAACCTGTACTTCCTGGACAGCCGGACCAGCCCCAGGTCAGTGGCCTATGAACTGGCCCTGAAGAAAAGAGTACCGGCCGCTGCCAGGCAGGTTTTCCTTGACGCCGACGAAGACCGCAGCCAGGTCAAAGACCGGATGCTGGAACTATTCAACCAGGCCCGGAAAAACGGCCAGGCCATCGGCATCGGCCATCCGTTTCCAGAAACCCTGGAAGTGCTGAAGGCTTACCTGCCGCGGGCGACTGAATACGGGGTTCGGCTGGTCCCGGTCTCGGCCGTGGTTAAGAAATAGACCGACTGCTCACCACCCCCAAACCAGAGGAGGCCGCTTGAATCATCATTACTTTTGCCGAGGCATTTCTGCTATACTATTTGATGAAAGTATCCTCAGGGAGGATGACCATGAAAAAAATACTGATTCCAGCCTTGATGCTAAGCCTTATTGTTTCCAGCCTGTTGCTACCCGCCTGCAAAAAAATGACCCCGGAAGAACTCAAGAATTCCATGGAAATAATAAATGTAGAGACCAAATGGGTCAGCAAGGAATACCGGGCCTGGCCGCCAAAACTGGTCCTGGTTCCGGTTATCTCCTTTCAGGTTAAAAACATCAGTGACAAGCCGCTGACCTACGTCAATTTCAACGCCATCTTCAAATTCAAGGATGAAACCAAAAATCTGGGCGATAATTTCCTGGCCGCCATCCGCAAGGAGCCGGTGCTGCCAGGCCAGGTCAGTCCGGTAATCACTCTCAAGAGCAATTATGGCGTTGAAGGCAAGACCCTGGATTCCTTCAAGAACAATCCCTACTGGAAGCCGGTGGTGGTCAGGCTCTTTGCTCGGTCCTTCGGCTCTGAGTTCGTCCTGCTGGGCGAATGGGAGGTTTCCAAAACCATAGATTTCAAGGAAGACCAGGTGGTCACGCCGGTGGTCGAGAAGAAAGAAGAGAAGAAATAGAACCCCCTCTTCGAATTCAGGAAGCGAAAGGATGACCAAGATGGAGACAATTTTACCCAGGCAGGTTTTCCTAACCCGGGGCAAAGGACAGCACCCGCAGAAGCTGGTGAGTTTCGAGCTGGCCCTGCGCCAGGCCGGGATTTCCCCGTTCAACCTGGTCCGAGTTTCCAGCATCTTCCCGCCCCACTGCCAGCTTATCAGCCGGGCTGAAGGCCTGAAAAAGCTCAAGGCGGGGCAGGTGGTGTTTCTGGTTATGAGCGAAAATTCCACCGATGAAGCCCACCGGCTTATTTCCGCTTCCATCGGGCTAGCCATCCCCCAGGATAAAGAGCAATACGGCTACCTGGCCGAGCATGAAGGTTTCGGCGAGAACGAAAAGGAAGCCGGGGCCCAAGCTGAGGAACTGGCAGCCGAGATGCTGGCCACCAAGCTGGGCCAGGCCTATTCCCGGCATAACTTCAAGCGAGGTCGGGAAAATTATTACCGGATCAACGAGCACCTGACGGTCAGAACCCGAAGCATATCCCAGGTAGCCGCCGGGGCCAGGGGGTTGTGGACGACAGCCGTCGCCGCAGCCGTCTTTGTCACCTGAAGATTAATTCGGAACGGGTCGGAGCCCTGGCCTTAGAGATTCAGGGGGTTGGGCTTCAAGATCTTGATAAAGCTTTCTTCCTTGAGTTTTTTCACATAGTCGTTGATTTTCTGCTCTCTTATCTGCAGATAAAGTTTCTGTTCGATTTCCGGTCGGGCCTGGTCAAAGGTTTTCTGGTAGCTTTCTTTCTTCTCTTCCAGTTTGACCAGATACCAGCCATTTTTGGCTTCGATCCAGGAAGAGATTTCCCCGGGCTTGAGCTTCTCTATGCCCTGTTCGATGTTCTTGTCGAGTTCGCCTTTCTTGAAGAAGCCCAGGTCGCCACCGTTCTCTTTCGGTCCTTCTGAATATTCCGCCACCAGGTCTTCAAAGGACGTCCCGCTTTTCAGCTTTTCGGAAATAGCGTTCCTCTTTTCTTCCAGCTGGTCGGCGGGATTGGTGGCCCCGGACAGGTAGATGGCCTTGATCCTGTACTCTGGCGGGACGACAAATTCTTCCGGCTTTTTCTTGTAATAAGAAACGGTATCCGAATCATTCAGGACGATGTTCCGGTCGACCTCAACATAGATGACCGCCTGCCGCATCAGGTTCTCTTCCAGCTCCTTTACCCAGACATTATAATCAACGCCCTGGGCATTCATGGCCCTGATGAGTTCTTCATCGGAAGAAAGATGATTATCCTCTTTAATCTTTTCGATCGTGGCTTTAAGCTGCTCTTTGACGTTGAGGTTCTGCTCCCTGGCTTTTTGCAGTAGCAGCAAGTCGGTTATCATCATGTCCAGAAGAGGCTCAAAGATACTCTTCTGGACATGAT
>JANLGB010000018.1:6031-9695 GCA_024653405.1 Candidatus Saccharicenans sp. | reverse complement strand
CCAGAAGAGTATCTTTGAGCCTCTCATACTCCTTGAAATAGGCTTCTCCACTGAGCTGGGCCCGCAGCATCTGGACGGTAGAGTTGAACTGCTCCTTGTATTCAGACAGAGTTATGACGTCGCCGTTGACAATGGCTACTATTTCTTCCACCACGTCTCCCGGAAGCAGCAGGGAGATGGTGATTAAGGCCAGAAGCAGCAGACATATTTTTTTCACGGTCATTTTAATTCCCTTCATACTTAAAAGGCAGGTTTTCCTGGTAAACCTCCCAGTGATAAGTAGCTTTTAACTCTTCGACTTCCCGGGCCACTATATCTTTAACTTTCTTTTCCAGCAAAAGGTTTCGGATGCGGGGGGCAGCCTCTTCCAGGCTCAGTAGGCTGGGCGAATACTTTTTATCCAGGCGGAAGATATGGTAGCCATAGGCCGACTGGAAAACGGTCGACAACCGGCCTTCTTCCAGAGAAAAAATTACTTTTTCCATGTCCTCCGGCAGCTCACCAGGCTTGAAAACACCCATCTGCCCGCCCTTATAAGCATCGGGAGCCTGGGAATATTCCCGGGCCGCCTGCCGGAATTCCTCCTCTCCCGCCCTCTGCAGCTTTTCCCTGAGCTTAATGGCCTGCTCGCTGGAGTTGACCAGGATCTGGCTAACTTTAACCCGCTCCGGTGCCAGGAAATCTTTTTTATTGTCCTCGTAATATTTTTTAACTTCTTCGTCGGTCACCACTGTCTCCCGGATCTTTTGGTGCTTGTACTTTTCTACCAGCAGGCTTTCTTCCAGGCCGCGGTCTGTGGCCAGCTTGTCTGCCAGCCCCTCCTCGGCCGGGTAATCGCGAATCATCCTCCTGAGAAAGGCTTCCTTTTCCTCGCCCGCAAGTTCTAAGCCCTGCTTCCTGGCCGAGTACAGAATCAGCTTGTCCTCGACAAATTGTTCAAAAAGCTGAGCCAGGGCTTCGACCGGGAGTTCTTGCTGCTCCGGGTTGAGAATCCGAACATAATTTTCAAAATCGGCCAGGGTGTAAGTCTGTTCTTCCACCCGCAGCACCGGCCTTGCGGCCTGGCTATCAGTTTCTTCTGTTTTTTGCCTATCCTTAAAATAGTTATAGCCAAAATAGAGCGCGGCGGCCAGCAAGACCAAGAACAGCAGAACCAGGACAGCTTTTTTCATCGATAATCTCAATAAGCTCAGTTGATTATAGTATAGCCGGAGAGCTCCTTCAAGATAAGAAGGGTCTGGCCGAGAAACTCCCGGTCTGTTCCAACGGGCAAATTAAAGGTCATTAACCCCAGCGGGGAGACGTTTCCCCGATAACGTTTAAGAAGCGACTGCACCCGGTCCCAGCGGAAATGGACTTCGGGCGGGAACTTAACCACCAGGCGCGACCCGGCCCGGTCGAGGGCTTTCAGCCTGGTCTGCTGGGCATAGTATTTAATCAGGGCATAACGAAACAGATTTTCCACAGCAGCCGGCACCGGGCCAAACCGGTCCTGGATCTCTTCCCTGATTTTCGAGGCTTCTTCCGGGCTTTCCAGGCTGGATAACCTCTTATATAGATTTAGCCTGAGGTTGACCTGGGGCAGGTAGTCTTCCGGGATGCGGAAATCAACCTTGAGGTTAATCTCGCACTTGACTTCCTCTATTTTTTCGCCTTTCTGTTCCCGGATGGTCCGCTCCAAGAGCTGCAGGAAGTACTCATAACCGACAGCCTCGATAAAACCATGCTGCCTATGCCCCAGGATGTTGCCGGCTCCCCTGATTTCCAGGTCGCGGGCCGCCAGCCGGAAACCGGAGCCCAGCTCGCTGAATTCCTTGAGCGCCTTTAACCTCTCTCTAGCCTCCGGGCTCAGTTCAAATAGGGGCGGCACCAGGAAATAGGCATAGGCCTGCCGCGAGGAGCGGCCGACCCGGCCGCGAAGCTGGTAGAGCTGGGCCAGACCGTAAAGGTCGGCCCGGTCGACGATCAAGGTGTTAACCAGAGGGATGTCTATCCCGTTCTCGATTATGGTGGTCGAGACCAGAACGTTATATCTGTTGTTTATGAAATCCAGCATCCTCTTCTCGAGCTCGGCCCCCCGCATCCGACCATGTATGGTGAACACCCGGGCCATCGGTACCAGCTTGCGAACCAGATCGGCTACCCGGTCGATGTCCTCGATCCGGTTATGGATGTAGTAAACCTGTCCCTGGCGTTCCAGTTCCTGCTTGATGGCCGAGGCCACCAGCCCAGGATTAAAAGGAGCCACCACCGTGTGGACAGCCAGCCGGTCGCGAGGCGGCGTTTCGATCAGGCTAATGTCCCGGAGGCCGCTGAGAGCCAGGTTGAGGGTCCGGGGAATGGGCGTGGCGGTCAGGGTCAAGACATCGATGCTGGTTTTAAGCTGCTTGATCTTCTCCTTGTGGCTGACACCAAACCGTTGCTCTTCATCAATTATCAGCAGGCCCAGGTCGTGGAAGGAGACATCGGGCGATAGCAGCCGGTGAGTTCCGATGATGATATCCACGAAACCCTTCCTCAAATCTTCCACGATTTTCTGCTGCTCCTTTTTTGATTGAAGCCGGGTCAGGGCTTCCACCCGGACCGGGAAAAGTAGCATCCTCTGGCGGAAGGTATTCAGATGCTGCACGGCCAGGACGGTGGTCGGGCAGAGCACCGCCACCTGCTTGCCGTCCATCACCGCCTTGAAGGCGGCCCGCATGGCCACCTCGGTCTTGCCATAGCCGACGTCGCCGCACAGCAGCCGGTCCATCGGGCGGGGTGATTCCATGTCCTGCTTGATTTCCTTAATCGCCCGGAGTTGGTCCTCGGTCTCTTCGTAGACGAACATCTTGTCGAATTCTCGTTCCCACTGTCCTTCCAGACTGAAGGCAATACCCTGGACCGTCTTTCTCCGGGCATAGAGTTCCAGGAGCTCCTGAGCAATTTCTTCCACCGCCTTTTTAACCCGGGCTTTGGTTTTGGCCCAGGTCTGGGTACCGAGCTTATCCAGCTGGGGAGCAACCCCGGGCGCACTGGAAAATTTCTGCACCAGGTTTAGGTCTTCCACCGGCACCAGCAGCCGGTCGTCATCCCGGTAGATGATTTCTATGAAGTCATGGGCCCGTCCGTCCACGGCCAGCTTTTTCAGGCCGTTGAACTGGCCGACACCGTAGTCGGTGTGAACCACGTAGTCGCCCTGCTTTAGGTCCTGGAACTGGGAGAAGAACAGCTTACGGGGAACCCGGCTGATGATGACCTTTTCTTCGGTAAAGATATCCCGTTCGGCAAAGAAGAAAATCTTCTGCCCGGGGTAGCTAAAACCGCGCCGCAGCTCGCCCCCCACCAGGTTGACCTCCTCCCCGCGCGGTTTTTCCAGGGGGTCAGCCAGCAGCCGGGTCGGGATGTCTTCTTCCTGCAGAACCGCGGCCAGACGCTCCCGCCGCCCGGGGTTGGCCAAGAAAAGGTAGCAGAGGTCTCTTTCTTCCTGGCGTTTCTTCAGGTACTGGAGAAAGAACGGAATTTTATTGTCAAAGCGCGGCACCGGCTGGAAGGAAAAACGGATCCAGTTTTCCAGCCCGGGCTCGTCCAGTTCCGCCAGGCTCAGGGCCCGGCTGGTGATAGCTTCCAGAGTCTCAGCCGGGAAAATCTCTGCCGGCGGGAGATAAAAGGCCGATTGGGCTGC
>JANLGB010000018.1:0-6021 GCA_024653405.1 Candidatus Saccharicenans sp. | reverse complement strand
GCCTGCTCCTCGTAAGCTTTCTGCCATTCAGCCAGCCGCTCCTGCCAGTCTTTTTCCACCAGGTCGCGCTCGTCAAAAATAAACAGCGGCTGTTCCACGAGACCGGTAATCGGCTGGAAATACTCACGGACCAGGAGAGAAGAATATATGAAGGAAGGGAAGATTTCTCCCTGCCGCAGGAGTTCCATCTTTTTTTCCAGGTCGCGGCTGTGTCCGGCCCGGCTCCGGGCCAGCCGGCCGAATTTCTCCAGGAAGCCCAGGTCGCCCGGAAATTCATGCAAGGATGGGATGACCACTGTTTCAACCCGGTTTATGGACCTCTGGGTGGAAGCATCAAATTCCCGGATGGAAGTCACCCTCTCTGCAGCCAACTCCACCCGGTAAGGATTATCCGACCAGACCGAATAGATATCGACGATGCCGCCGCGGTAAGCATACTCGCCGGCTGAAGCCACCAGGTCCTCATGGACGTAACCGAATTCTTTCAGCCGGCCCAGGAGCCAGTTCCGGTCGAGTTCGTCTCCGCCAGTGATTTTAATGAAAGACTGCTTCAGGTTTTCAGTTGCCGGCACCGGCTTTAATAACCCCGGCAGGCTGGTAAAAATTATCGGTCTTTGGCCCAGCAGCAGGCGGTGCAGAGTTTTCATCCGGGAAGAGACGGCCTCAAGGGGGGCAGTCACTTCGAGATAAGGTTCAGCGCTCAGGGCCGGCAAGAACTGGACCTCGCGGTTAACCGAAAGCAGGCGGAGAAAATTCACGGTCTCCGGCCCCAGTTCGGGAGGCGGGTTGATGCCGGGCTCGATGATGACCAGGGGCCTGGGAATTTCCCTGGCCAGGAGAGCATAAAAATAGGGACGCGCTTCAGCGATCAAGCCGGATATAAAAAGACAGTCCTCCCCCCTTTTTAACCTGGCTACCAGGGCCCTGAACTCCGGCAGCCCTGCCAGAAATTCCAGACTCACAGGTTTATTTTAGACGAGAGAGGGGCTGAGGTCTATCCTCAGCCCCGATTTATGTTATTGGACAGGCCATATTTTCCTCGGCCGGCCGGAGCTATCAAGGCGTCAGATTCTCCACCAATAGGAAAGTTTCATAAAGATTCCATAGTTGGTGCGGCCGTAATGCCCGAATTCATCCTGCAGGTAGTTGGAGTCGGCCCCCAGGTAGAAAAGGGTGCCTGGCCGTAATACCCAGCTCAGGAGCAGGCTGCCGAAAATCTTTTTATAATAATCGTTGTAATCAACGATGGTCCGGATGGCCAGGGTCTTGGAAATCTGGAAAGTCGTTTTTTGCCTGATCACCAGGTAATCCCAGAGTTTCTCTCCGCCCCATTCTCTCCAGTAGGTCTGCCAGTTAAGGTCCAGTCCGAGCTGCAGCCTTTTTTCTGGCTTCAGGGTCAGAAACAGGCCGAAGATGTTGCTGTAGCCGAGAAAAGGGTCATACGGGTCGTAATTGATGCTGTGGCCGGTCTGGAAATAAAAATTGATGGGCAACCAGCTCAAAAAGGTGGTCTGGCCTTCCAAATAAAAAGTTGTCTTGTTAAAATCGATCTCGGCATAACGTTCCATCGACCGGGTGAGGAAGATAAAAATCCGGTTGAACTCGGTCAGGCGGAACTGGAGTCGGGCCCTGAACCACTTATCCTGGACGAGGTCGCCGCGATAGGAATCCCTCTGGGCCACCTGAAGATTCAGGTCGACCTGGTTAAGATATTTTTTATCGGTAAACAGGTTGAAAAAAGTAAAAAGGCCGGTCAGGCGGTAATCCACCCGGTTGACGAAACCCGAGGAGGCTTCAAAATCGGGATGCATGGCCTGGAAATAGCCGCCGGCTCCCCAGTGCAGTTTCTTTTTTAACTGCGTATAGTAATAGAACTCGCTGTACAGCGCCGGGGCCAGAGCGGTGTTGCGCTCTTCATTTTTAGTGTCAGAGGCCATGGCCTGGAAGGAAAAGAAGAACCGGTCCTTAAAGCGCCACATGCCATCGATTCCGGCTACCCGGTTCCAGGCGCCGCCGGTGATTTCTTTATCGGCCAGGGTAAAACCCAGGTAGGACTGGTCGAAGACATCAGCTTTCACCCGGAAAATGTTGAACAGGGCGTTGCGGTCAATCGTTTCTTGGCCGCCTCCATTAGAAACCTCCCACAGACTTTCAGTCGGCTTCTGGTCGTAGGCAGTGAGCAAACCATAAGTGAAGCGCCCAATCTTGCCGGTCATCCTGGCGCCAAACAGCGGGTCAATAATCCGCCGGGTATAGACCATCTCATTGGCTGGATAGCGGAAGATTTCCATGCCTTCAAGAAAGAACGGTCTTTTTTCCTGGTAATAAAGGGCATAGCGAAGATTAAGGTCAATCTGGGGCACATCAGCCTCGACCTGGCTGAAGTCAGGATTGGCCGTCAGGTCGAGGGTCAGATTAGAATTGGCTCCATACTTCAGGTTCAAGCCGGGCTGGACATCTATCTTCTGGCCCTCAGTTTTGGCCGAGGTGACGACGGGCATTATTTCCAGGTTCTTCCCCTTTTCCAGGTTCCCGGTCAAGAGGAAAGGCTTACCCTGGCTGAGCAGACCGGGGATGGTCCGGGAATAGCGCGGCCAGATGATTATCTCTCCCGTGCGGGGGAGATTACGTCCCAGAACGATGTTCCAGGTCTTGGGGTCCTCATCAGGAAAGCGGATGCTCTTGAAAGGAATGGCTGCTTCCACCACGTAACCCAGGTCGTCCATTTTTCCGTCAGACAGGAAAAATGTATCCCAGGAATCATCCATGTTGTCGTTACCACCCTCTTCCACTCGCATGAAATCAGCCTGAATGCCGATGGGATTCAGGACAAAGGTAAATGCCCGGCGCTTCTCGCCGAAAGTATCGAGGAAGATAATCACCCAATCATCCTCCAGGCATTTGTCCCGGGCGGTGACGGAACAGCGGATTTTTTTGGGCTCGGAATCAAAACAGCGAAAAGCCAGGTAGAGATTTTTTTCATCGTAACCGAGATAGGCCACCGTTTTTTCGCTGGGCTGGCCGTTTTCCTTCGGAGATAGCTGGACAAAATCTTCTATCTTTAGCGCTTCCCCCTCGTAGACCTCGTCCAGCACTCCATCTATTTTCGGGGAGTGCGATAACCTGGGAATGGTCAGCTTTTCTTCCGCCGCCGAAGCGGTCTGCCTGGCCAGGAGCTGGCCGCCAACCAGAAAACAGGAAACAAAGAGAACTACCAGAATGGCTACCGTTTTCTGCTTCATATCACTCCAGCCATAATTCGATAAATTTCGAGAATCATTTATTAAAACGTATTCCCGGGGCCGAAGGTTCACTACAGGCTTATCACCGTCAAAATCAGGAATTTTGTTCTTAGAATAGTATGCGGTGAGGTGCTATTCCTTGACCCGGCCCACTTCAAACAGCGGCTCTCCTTTGTTGCAGGGCGGAGTGCCTATTATGTACAGGAGAATCCCGGTAAATGGAGCCCGCTGTTCTTCCAGAAGGTTCCCGTGGTAATCGGTGATGACTCCAACTACCTGCCCGGCCCTGACGTAATCGCCCATTCCGGCCCGGGGGTAAAACAGGCCGTCGTGGTTGGAATAGATAACTTCGTATTTCTCAATCCAGACCGGGTCGGTCTGACTTTGGGGCTGGCCGGGAATCATCTTGAAGTATTTCATGACGTTGAGAACGCCGGCCACGTTGGCGGCGATGGCTTCTTCCTCAACTCGCCCCAGATAGCCAGATTCGGTGGTTATAGCCGGCCTTTTCCTGACGATGGCCGTGTTGCCCAGGTACTTAGAGTTTTCAAGGTCCTGGGCCCTGGTATTATCGATTATGATGTGCTTCAGGCCAAAAACTACGGCCATTTCCCGCGTAAGGGCGTCAAGCTGGTTGTCGCCGCTCAGCATCCAGTAAGTATAGGGAATGAGGGCTTCGTTGCCGTCGCCGCAGTGCATATCAATCAGGGCCTCGGCCCGGTCCACCACCTCCCTGGTCAGAACGGCGGCAATGCGCTGGCTCTGGGTTCCGTGCAGGTCGCCGGGGAAGACCCGGTTCAGGTTCTTCCAGTCAAAGGGATTGTAATAGATGGTACGTCTCTGAAAAGCTGGCAGGTTGGCGATGTGTACCAGGATCAGCGTGCCGGACAGTTCTTCGGGCTTTATCATCTCCTTAACCCGGTAGAGGGCCAGGATCGGCGGATACTCGTAGGGATGGACCCCGGCTACCGCCGCCAGCACCCGTCCCGGCTTCTGGCCATTGATAACGGTCACCGGAATCCGGGTGGCCGGGTCCAGCCCGGCCGGAACTTCCAGGAATCCGCTAACACTCTCCCCCGGCCGGGCAGTAAGCTGACCAAGGGTGAAGGGCCGGTTCTGAGCGGCAGTCGCAGAACTGGAAATTAGCACAACGGCCACCAGAAAAATGATGATATTCAGGCTGGAAGCTCTGGTTCTTTCTAAGTTCATAGCTCCTCCTTCCCGAAATAAAATTTCAGGCGGAATAAAAAGCTGCAGAAAAACAGGCTTGCTTTCCGCTCGTCTTAATCCCTATTCTATGGAAACTCCACACTTAAAATCCAGACTTTTCTGGGCCCAGACCCACCAAGGGAAACATCGGCCTCTGTAATATATGAACACCCGTTCATATATTGACCGCTCCTCGGGCCCAGGCGACCACAATAGCAGGTTTATTCCGCAGTTTTCCCTACTACTATTTTTCTGTTGAAATCTGTTTCTCTATTGTAACCTGCCGGCCGTCGGCCAGCCGGCAGCGGAAGACCTCTCTGACCTGCCCACTACCCCGGTCTTTCAGCCTCTTCTGCCAGATTATCTCAACCACCTCGATTCGCTGGCCGGCTGAAACCACCGCTCGCGGTTTTTCCTGGCCCCGGTAGCCGGCGTACCATTCAACCCTTTCCAATTCCATGATTTCCTGCCCTGATTATCATATGATAAATCTGGGTCCGGATAAACACCCCCGAAGAAAATTAGCCTCTTCCAGACAGGCCTTCTTCTCTCCTCTCCGACCTTCACCCCTGACCCCAGATTAAGTTTTCTGACCAAAATCCGTTTTTCAATTTGAATCTGTTCGACCAAAAAAATATAATATTGGCCAAGATGGAGGCCAAAATGAAAATTTACCGGAAATTGGCTCAGATATTTCTTCTATTATTTCTGGGCCTCAGCCTGATTCCCGGTTCCCTCCGCTCTCAGACTGAGGAAATAAGACTGACCGTTTTTTACCCGTCGGTCGGCACCCTGCGCAATCTCCAGGCTCTCAGAGAAAAGGGTTATCTAAACCTCCCCAACCTGAAGGTGACCGGGGTCCACCACCTGCGGGAGATGACCAACTATGAAGAGGCCAGAAAATATGTCAGAGAAAACGGCCTGGACTGGTTTAGCTTCAAAACCTTTTCGGCCGAGATTGGCCCGGAAAACATCTTCCGGACGAATGGCCTGACCCCGGAGCTTGCGGAAATCATAAGGAACTCGGATGGCCTCATCTTTTTCGGTGGGCCTGACATCCCGCCAGCGGTTTGGGGTGACCGGACCAGCCTGCTGAGCGTCATCGAAGACCCTTACCGGCACTACTTTGAACTGTCGGCCATTTTTCAACTGCTGGGAGGTTACCAGGACCCGGCTTTCAAGCCACTTCTCGCAGAAAATCCGGAGTTGCCCGTCCTGGGCATTTGCCTGGGAGCCCAGAGCCTCAATGTCGGAACAGGCGGTACGCTCATCCAGGATATCTGGTCAGAAGTGTACGGGAAAAATTATGTCGAGGACATCATTGCCCTAGGGCCCGACCGCTGGCACAACAACCCCTTTATCAAACTCCACCCCGACCTCAGGTTGTCCGGCTATAATTTCCACTGGATCAAACTCCTGCCCGATGGATTTTTTATCAAGCGGCTGGGCTTCTCCCAGAATGACCGACCCCGGATCTTAAGTTCCCATCACCAGGCCATAAAGAAGCTGGGCCAGGGATTCGTGGTGGTAGCCACGTCACCGGACGGGAAAATCGTCGAGGCCATTCATC
>JANLGB010000189.1 GCA_024653405.1 Candidatus Saccharicenans sp. | reverse complement strand
TTATCACCGGGCTCGGAGCTCTGGAAGTCCATGATGCCCTGCGCTGGATCAAGAATTCGGAAATCGTGGCGGCCATGACCCTGGAGGTCCTTAACGCTAATATGAAAGCTTATGACGAGCGGGTGCATAAGGTTCGCGGTTACCCCGGAGCCATAACTTCGGCCGAAAACATAAGAAGAATCACCGAGGGCAGTGAACTCCTGAAACAGCCCGGCAAAAAAGTCCAGGATGCTTACAGCCTGAGAAGCACTCCCCAGGTGGTGGGAGCGGCCCGAGATGCCTGGCAATGGGCCAAATACATGATTGAAGTGGAGCTCAGCGGGGCTGCCGATAATCCCATCTTCTTTCCTGACGAGGAGCTGGTCCTGACCGGGGCCAATTTCCAGGGGGTGCCCCAGGCTTTTGCCCTGGAGTTGCTGGGAACGGCCATAACCACCGTCTGCGTCCTGTCCGAGCGCCGGGTCAACCGGCTGATGAACCCACACCTGAGTGTCGGCCTGCCAGCTTTTCTGACCCGCGGTGCTGGCCTGTTCTCCGGCCTGATGCTCAGCCAGTATACGGCCGGCGCCCTGGTCTGCGAGAATCGGGTGCTGTCCCATCCGGCAGCCACCGGTTCCATCCCGGCTGCGGCCGACCAGGAAGATTTTGTCAGCATGGGCATGACCACTGCCCTGAAAACCCGGCAGATTCTGGATAATGCTCAGGCCGTGCTGGCCATTGAGTTTATCGCCGCCGCCCAAGCCCTTGATTTCCGGAAGCCACTCAAGCCCAGCCCGGCGGTCCAGGCTGCTTACCAAGTCATCAGAAAATATGTTGAGTTCATGGATGAAGACCGGCCCCTCTATTCCGACATCAACCGGCTCAAGGAAGTGGTCCAGAGCGGCGAAATCCTGGAGGCCGTGGAGAAAGTGACCGGTCCCCTGAAATAAGAAAATGGAAGAGAAAGTTGTCCTGGTAAACGGCAGCACCGGGCATTTAGGCCCGGCTGTGGTCAGGAGACTGGCCCGGGACTTTGACCGGCTGGCCCTCCATTTTTTCCAGAACCGGGAAAAGGCTGAACAGTTGAAGCGAGAAATAGGGCAGCCAGGGAAACAGGTGGAAATTTTCCAGGCCGACCTCGAACAGGAAGAGGCAGCGGCCGATTTCATCAGTCGGGTGAATGGCCTTTTCGGACGGCTGGATGTCCTGGTCAACCTGCCCGGTGCTATCCGCACCAGGCCCTGGGACCAGCTTGACCGCAGCGACTGGGAAGATATTTTCCGCTCCAACTTGGAAAGTGCTTATTTCTGCCTGAAATGGGCTCTGCCCTCCATGAGAGGGCGAAAGTGGGGCCGGATTATCAACATCGGCTTTCACCTGGTTGAACACCTGGGCTCTTTTCCCGGTGTAACTCCTTACGCCGTGGCCAAGACAGGATTGTTAATATTGACCCGGACCGCGGCCGTGGCTGAAGCCGAGAACAACATCACGGTCAACCTGGTTTCTCCCGGACTGATTGAGGGCGGGGAAATTCCCGCTTCACTCAAAATCAAGCCTGGCCAGCTGGGCCGGCCGGAAGACGTGGCTGAAGCCATTGCCTTCCTGGCCTCAGACCGGGCGGACAGGATAACCGGGACCAACCTGATTGTGGCCGGAACCTGGAAAATGTGATCATTACCAGGACCCTGTTTTCTTGCTGGCAATTCAGGCCCGGATTTTTCCGGGTTAAAGGAAAAAGCCATGAAAGCCAGAAGGCAAAAAAGACAGGCTGGATTGATCTGCTTGCTGGCGGCCGGGTTGCTGGCCGGCACCTTCCTGATTATTTCTTCCTGCCAGACTCCGGAATCGCTCACCCGGGGCCGCATCAAAGCTCTGGAAAAGGGATTGCTGCCACCGGTTTATTTAAGGGGTCAGAAGCCGGAAAAAATGAGGCTGACTGACCGCATGTCTTTTTACAAAGTGCCCGGCCTCAGCCTGGCCGTAATGGATAAGTACCGAGTGGAGTGGGCAAAAACCTATGGCTATAAAGATATAATCGAATACCGACCGCTCGGCCCGGCCACGGTTTTCCAGGCTGGCGAGCTGAGCCAGCCAGTAGCGGCAGCCGTCACCCTGAGCCTGGTGGAAGAGGGCCTGGTCAAACTCGACCAGGACCTGGGCGGCTATTATACCGAAATAGCCTTTGTCAACCGGAGGTTCCGTCCGTCGGAAAAAATCTCTTTCAGCCTCCACAATCTTTTAAGCCACAATGCTGGTTTTTATCCCTGGGTTTCAGAAGGTTATTCACGCTCGACTTCGCTGCCAGACCTGGAAGCCATATTAAGGGGGGAAGAACCGGCCAGAAATTATAACAGTTACCGCGGTTTTGACCCGGAAATACCGGTCCGCTTTTCAGACTTTAACTATGTGCTGCTGGAAAAGTATCTCACCGATAAGACCGGAAAAAACTGGCCAGAGCTGGCCAGAGAAAAAGTTCTGGACCGACTCGGCCTGAAAAACACCTTTTTTGGTGTCCCTCGGACCGAAGACCTGGCTCTGGGCCATCTCAGAGAAGGGACCGAGGTGGAGGACGGCTGGTTTCGCTATCCTGAGCAAGCTGCCCGCGGGCTGTGGTCCACACCCGGGGAATATCTCAATCTGGTCATCGAGCTCATGGATTGCGCCAGGGGCAAGAGTGGCGGTTTGATTTCTCCGTCGCTGGCCAGGAGGATGCTCTCGCCCCAGGCTGCGGGCAGTGGCTACGGCTTCAGGCTGGAAGGTGAGCACGAGAGATTCAAGCTGTTCCTGAAAGGGAAAACCAGGGGCTTCCGGGCCGCCGTGCTGATTTATCCGGCCCTCGGCCAGGGAGCAGTGGTCATGACCAACAGCGATAACGGCGGGGTGCTGATCGAGGAAATCCTGCGCGGGCTGGCTGTCGTCTACGGCTGGCCTGATTACCAGCCGGAGGAGAAACCTCTGTTCCGCTTGCCCGAGGAAGTATACCGGAAGTATACCGGGCGTTACGAGGTCAACGAAAACTACTTTCTGGACGTTGAGTACCAGGATTATTACCTGGTAGTCCATCCGACCGGGCAGGCAGCCACCAAGTTTTATGTCGAGACCCAGACTATTTTCTTCTCGGTTGACCCCTTTATCCGGATTAAGTTCAACTTGGACGAGAAGGCCCAGGTGACCGGACTGGTCCTCTGGCAGGAGGATTACGAAGTCCGGGCCAAGAAGCTCAACTGAGGACCAGGGCTTTCGGTACCCGGGTTTAATCCACCCGGACCAGGGTCAATTCCACCTTCCTGGTCTTGCCGTCCCTTTCCACCGTCAGGGTGACGCGGTCGCCAATTTTATAATCGTCCAGCAGGTTGTAAAGGTCGTCGTAGGAACGGATTTTCTTACCGTCGATTTCCTTGATGACGTCCTGTACCACCAGTCGTCCCATCCGGCTTCTGGTCAATCCGCGAAGACCTTTGCGGTAGGCTTCGGAATCAACCGGGACTTCGTAGATGACCACGCCCTGAATTCCCAGCCGCTGGCCATAGCGGTCGGAAAGCAAGCTCAGGCCGAGCCCGGGCCTTATGACCCGCCCGTATTTGATTATCTGCGGGACAATTTTTTTTATAGTATCCACCGGGATGGCAAAGCCGATGCCCGAGGAACTGCGGGAAGGCGAAACTATCATGGTGTTCATGCCAATCAGCTCGCCGGCGGAATTCAGGAGCGGTCCGCCCGAGTTGCCAGGATTGATGGCGGCATCGGTCTGGATCATGTCACGGATGGTCACCCCGCCGGCGCCGGGCATGCTCCGACCGAGGGCGCTGACGATGCCGGTAGTTACGGTATGGTCAAAGCCGAAGGGATTGCCGATGGCGATGACCTTCTGGCCGACTTGCAGGTTGCTGGAGGTCCCGACCTTGATGGGGAAGAGCCCCTGCAGACTGCCTTCTATTTTGAGCACCGCGATGTCCTTGTTGGGCTCCTTGCCCACCAGCTTGGCCGGCCTCTCTTCCTGGTTGGGCAGGGTGACGTTGAATCGGTCGCCGTCTTCTATAACGTGATAATTGGTGATGATATGTCCCCGCTCGTCCCAGACAAAACCCGAACCGCTGCCCCGGGGCACGGCTTCTTCGGTCCAGGAGAAAAAGTCCCGTACCAGCTGGATGTTGGTGATAAAAACCACCGAGTTCTGGGCTTTTTTGACCACCTCGATGGTGTTCTTCTCATCGTCGGTCAGCTGGGCTGGCAGGCTGCCGGCTAAGAACAAAAAGCTCAGGCCGAAGATGCCGAGCAGGATTAAAATCCGTCTCTTTCCAGACTTAAAGTTTTTCATGGTTTTTCCTTTGGTTGGGTCTGTTTTTACTTTACCCCTTAATCAATCTCAATTCAAGCGGCAGCGGGGGGTAGCTGGTCCTATCAAACAACAGGCGGCAGTTTCCCGGAGGGAAGTTTAATTTCCCTGGCGCCGAAGTAGCGATCATCTTTGGGCAGGTAAAAAATGAAAACGGCTAGGGACAGAACTCCGGCCAGGATAAAAGGAAAGCGGATGTTCA
>JANLGB010000188.1:728-4541 GCA_024653405.1 Candidatus Saccharicenans sp. | reverse complement strand
GGCCAGGTTGACGAAAAAGGTCATGATGAACAGAACCAGGCCGATGGCGAACAGGGCATAATAATGGGTGGTATAATAGGGAACTTCACCCAGTTCGATGGCGATAGTGGCGGTCAAGGTCCTGACCGATTGCAGGAAGCCGTGGGGAAAAGCTCTGGCATTTCCGGTGGCCATGAGGACGGTCATGGTTTCACCGATGGCCCGGCCCATACCCAGCATCAGAGAAGCAATTATGCCGGAGATGGCGGCGGGGATTTTCACCCGGATCAGGGTCTGCCAGCGGTTGGCCCCGAGGGCCAGCGAAGCTTCAACGTAGGAAACGGGGACGGCATTAAGAGAATCTTCGGAGATGCTGATGATGGTCGGCAGGGCCATGACCGCCAGCAACAGGCTGCCGTTGAGGGCGGTCAGGCCGTGGCTCAGGTTGAAAATCCTGGCGATTAAGGGCCCAACCAGAGTGATTCCTATGAACCCGATTACTACCGAAGGAATGGCTGCCAGGAGTTCCACCACAGGCTTTATGGTTTCCCGGGTCCTGGGACTGGCCACATCAGACATATAAGCGGCCACCGCCACCCCGACCGGGAAGGCAATGAGGAGAGCCCCCAGGGTAACCATGACCGTGCTGGCCAGCATTGACAGCAGGCCATATTCCGGCCTTTCGGGCGAGGTAGGGTCCCAGCGGGTCGAAGTAAGAAATTCCTTGAGGCTCACTTCGCGGAAGGCGGGGATCGCCGTATAAAGAAGAAGGGCAAAAATCCCCAGGAGCACGATTATAGCCAGCAGCCCGCTGGCCTGGAAAACCTTCTGGATTAGACCTTCCTTCAGGTCTCCCAGGAAGCCCTTCTTCTTCACCGATATCATATCCGGTCAGTCCTCTCTCTGTCTCATCTCAGATTCTTCTCGTTCTGTTCCATCAATTCCCGCCCGATTTTGAAAAAGCCCTCTTTTTCCACGATAGCCTGGCCTTCCGGGCTGAGCTCGAAGCGGATGAAATCGGCCACAGCGGCCGAGGGCTTGCCGCTGGTGCACTGGTAGAGTGGCCTGGAGATGGGATACTTAGCTGAATAGACAGCTTCTTTATCCAGGGGTGAATACTCCGGCGCGGTATCGTCCTTTTTTATTTTCAGGACTTTGATTCCTTTCCTGACGTCCCCTTTTTCATCATAGAGGTAGCCCACGCCGACATAACCAATGCCTGACAGGTCCTGGGTAACAGCTTCTATGATCTGGGCATTGCCGTTCATTTCCTTGACCTCGGGTGAATAATTCTTGTTATTGAGCACGTGCTCCTGCAGAAAGGAATAGGTGCCGGAGTTGGATTGACGGCCGTAGAGAGAAATTTTCTGGTCGGGGCCGCCCAGGATCTTCCAGTTCTTGATTTCACCCCGAAAAATGGAACCGACCTGGGCCATGGTCAGACTGTCGATCGGGTTTCGGTCGTTGACGATGATGCTCAGGGCGTCAACGGCGATGGCGAAGATTCTCGGCCGGACGCCTTTTTCGTAGGCCAGGTCCAGCTCTTTCTGCTTCCATTCTCGGGAATGGTTGGCCAGGTCGCAGGTGCCGTTGATGATGGCGGTTATACCGGTGCCGGAGCCACCACCGAGGACGGCGATGGCCGCACCCGGCTTCTTGGCCATGTACTCTTCAGCCAGTATCTGAACCAGGTTGACCATGGTATCTGAGCCCTTGACCTGGATCATTTTTTTCTGGGCAAAACCCGGGCTCGCCAGCAACCAGCCGGCCATGACCAGCAGGCTGGAGGCCAGGCCCATCCAGGCCGTGAGGGTCTGGAGACTCTTGAGTAATTTCTGTTTCATGTTTTTCCTCCAAAAATTTGACTTAAAATGACATTAGAAAAGTCAGGTTAAAAATAAGGTCGTTCTTCTTGAGGGGGTCTTTGTAGTCATAGACCCAGATGTTGGGCTGCAACTTGAAGCTGCTGTGGAGGGGAGCCCAGTCCAGGCCGGCGATGATTAATGAAATTTCGTCATTATCGACCAGGTTATTGGGCTGGTAGCGGTCGAAACGGGCAAACAGGTTTAATTTGTCAGCAACCAGGCTGTAGCGCCCGAAGACCGACAGGCCGGAGCGGTCGTACCTCTGGTCTCCCTGGAGATTCTTGTCGTTACGGTAAACAAAATACTCGGCTCCAAGCGTCAGGTTGGGGATGAACTCCACGAATAGGTCGCTTTTATAAGTAAAGGCCTTGGCCCCGACATCCTGTTTTTCGTAGTCAATATAACCGATTACCGACAGGCCAGCCACCGGGATTAGCTGGATAAAAGAGCTGAGTTTTTTATGTTTGTCTTTTTCCGGCTTGGAATAGCCTTCGCCACTTGATAACATCAATCCGTAGCGAACCTGGCGCACAAGTTTCCCGGTGAGATTGATACCGATATCCGCACTGGGGGCATCCACATCTTTGCCGGTAATATCTTTGTAACCGTCCATAATGGTCTTGGCCACGCTGCGGTATCCCCAGCGCTCTTCGGCCAGCTTGTAGGTTATGGTATCAGCCATACCGATTTTGATATCCGCGTTTGGGACCAGGTTACTGATCTGCAGGTACATGTGCTTTAAGTAGGGGCGGAACTTGTCGTCGGCCTTGCCACTGGCATCGACTGCTTTAACCGTGTCGCCGTCAAAGGTCAGACGGAAGCTGAGGTTGTCGTTAATCTTGTTGTCATAACGGAAGTAGACGCGGCGGAAATGCATGAAATTATTCTTGAAATTGGGGTTATCAGGCGGCGGAGTGGTAATCGGTCCGTTGTTAGATAGATAAAAGGTGTAGTCAAAGAAAACCGTGCCTGATAATTTTTGCTGGGCTGAGGCCGGAACGAACAATAAAAATAAACCTAATCCCAGCAACCCGGCTGCCAGCCTGTTGGCCAGGCGGCCCGGTCGTCGGGCGCGGTTGGTAGAGGTTGGTTTGGCAAACATTTTTTCTCCTTTCGATTTTTTTCTTCGAGCTGTTCGGCGCCGGGAAAGCTCTCAGAATTGAGAGGACAGCATAAAATGGTCCTGTAAAAACCAAGCAAAGGTCCGGTTAAATTTCGGTTAAGAGAAAAAAGGGCCGGGGCCCGGATTCTGGCCCGAAAATTGGCCAGCCCGGAAGGTTCGGTCCCGATTTACCGCCTTAATAATGTTTTGCGGCTCAATTAACACCATCCCGGCTATTTGCTATAATAAGCCCTTGGAATCGAGGCAAGCAGAGAATGTGCGGTGTTATCGGTCTCTGGGCTAACCGGGAGGTTTTCCACGACCTCTATCAGGGACTGCTATCGATCCAGCACCGCGGTCAGGATGCTGCCGGCATCATCACCTACGATGGGCGCTTTCATGAGAAAAAAGGCAACGGCCTGGTGCTCGACATTTTTGGGCTGGAGGAAGCGGCCCAGCTAAAAGGGAACGTCGGCATTGGCCACACCCGTTATCCCACCATCGGCGGCGGTGGCCACGAGGATGCCCAGCCGTTTATGGTCAATACTCCTTTTGGCATCATCCTGGCCCATAACGGCAACGTGGTCAACTACCGCCAGCTGAAGAAAGAACTGTTTGAAAAAAACCAACGCCTGCTGAACTCGGATTGCGACGCCGAGGTCATCCTGAACGTTTTCGCCCAGGAACTGGAAGAGCAGAAGGTTAAGCAACTGACCCCCGAAAATATCTTTAAGGCCGTGGCCGGCGTCTACCGCCGGGTTAAGGGCAGTTATTCAGTGGTGGCTTACATTGCCGAGCAGGGAATGGTAGCTTTCCGTGACCCTCACGGCATCAAGCCGCTGAGCTTCGGCCATCCTTGCGTCGGCC
>JANLGB010000188.1:0-718 GCA_024653405.1 Candidatus Saccharicenans sp. | reverse complement strand
GCCTGCAACCATCTTATGCTTTTGCTTCAGAAACGGTCAGCCTGAACCTGATGAACTTCGAGGATATCGAACATGTCCAGGCCGGGGAGGCCATTTTTCTCGACCGCCAGCGGCAGCTTCACCGCCAGAAGATAGTCCATAAAAAGCACACTCCTTGTCTTTTTGAATGGGTCTATTTCGCCCGCCCCGATTCGGTCATCGACGAGGTGAATGTTTATAAGAGCCGGGTCAACCTGGGACGGTTGCTGGCGGCGGAAATCAAGAAGAAAAACCTGGAGATTGATGTGGTGGTTCCTGTGCCGGACTCGGCCCGCGATGCGGCCATAGAGATAGCCAGGCGCCTAAAATTGAAATACCGGGAAGCCCTGGTTAAAAACAGATATATCGGACGGACCTTCATCATGCCGGCTGAAATCAAAAGGCAGAGCTCGGTGCGTCAGAAGCTGAACCCCATCTGCTCGGAAATCGCCGGCAAGAAGGTGTTACTGGTAGATGACAGCATCGTCCGGGGCAACACCTCGCGGGCCATCGTGGAGATGGTCAGGGAATGCGGAGCCGAGAAAGTTTATTTTGCTTCCTACTCCCCGCCTTTACGTTATCCTTGCGTCTACGGCATCGACATGCAGACCAAAACCGAGTTTGTGGCCCGGGATGCTGATGAGGAGCTGGTGGCCAGGCGCATCGGGGCCGACCAGGTCATCTACCAGACGCTCAAGAA
>JANLGB010000187.1 GCA_024653405.1 Candidatus Saccharicenans sp. | reverse complement strand
CTATCCCGACCGCGAAGCCCACAGCCTTTTTCGTCCAGGAAACGACCTCTCCGCTGTCCTGAGGCTCGAGGCCGGGCAGCAATCTTTTCTCTTTCCGGCCGATATCACCGCTCCGGTTGAAGAATACCTGGTGCGGGAGTGGCCAGAAAAATTAAAAGCCGCCGTTCTGAAAATCCCGCATCATGGCAGCCGTTCTTCTTCCAGTCAGCTTTTTCTCCGGGCCGTGGCTCCGGAATGGGCGGTGATTACCTGCGGGCGCAACAACATCTATGGCTTCCCAGACAGCCAGGTCCTGGAAAGGCTGGAAGCGGCTGGTATTGGCATATTGAGGGTCGACCGCGATGGAGCCATTCGCTTCGAACGCACTGCACCTGGGTTTACCATCAAGACCGCAGCCGCCAGTCCCAAGTAAACCTGGCCCCCGACCCGATTCGCAAAGCTCCTTGCCTTTTAACTCATTTTTCAGATAAACCATCCAGTTTATCCAGGAAAGCTTCCCATTAAGTAAAACTCTTTCCAGATAGCCAACAGGAATTACTCCAAGAGGCCTTGTGGCCGCAGGTCAGGCTCCAGGCGGGCAAGTCTCAGTACCAGACGGTTGGCCAGAAGAAGAGACCCGCAACCAGAAGAAACCTTGAGCTTCCCACGGGTTAAACCTCGACCCCCACCATAGTTTTTTCGCCCGATACTGGCCGGTCACCAGGTCTCTCCCCGTCTTATCAGGGTCATGACAGTTAGGTTTGACAGAGTAAGGTGGGGGTTGTATTATTATCTTGTGGGATGACAATGCTAAAAAAAGTGATTTCCGTCTTTCTTTGCTTCGGGTTCTGCGGGTTGACCCTGCTTCTGGCCCAGGAAGAGAACCTGGCCGAACTGGCCAAGAAGGAGCGGGAAAGACGGGAAAGCCTCAAAGGGAAAAAGGTCCGGGTAGTAACTAATAGGGACCTGGAAAAGCTAACCAAGGCTGAAGCCCTGACCCTCCCCCCTCAATCTGAAGGGGGAGAGACTGCGGGCCTGGAAGCCCGTCCCTTGACCCTGACCCAGGATGAATCCCAGGCCCGGACGCCAGCCACTGTTCACCGGGTGACGGTAGAGAATCCGCCAGCCCAGAGCCCCCAGGGTTCTGGAGGAAATTTCCCCGATGTCGCCCAGGGCCGGGACGCGGCTGACGTCTCTCTGGAAGAAGCCTGGAAAAAAGCCCAGGAATATGTGGAGTTACTGACGCTCAAACTTAATTCCCTCTGGGCCCAGTTTTATGGCTGGAGCGACATGAAAACCAAGGATTACATCCAGATGCAGATCAGCGAGACCTACGAAAAACTGACCAAGGCCCAGGAAGAAGAAGCCCGGCTGCGGCAGCAATATGAAAAACAGGTTAACCGAAAAAAAAGCGAATCGGCTTCGCCCCTCTGGATTAAATAATTATCGCCTTCAGCGGAAATAAACCTTCTCAATTCTCAGCCCCACCTCCCGGTTCTCATTCAGCTGGGGATAAACTTTATTAATGGGGAGGGTTTTATCCATGACCAGGGTCAGCTTTAATTCCTGGTCGGTTTCCGAAGAAAACGGCCCAAGAGAGTAAATCTTCTGGAACGGTCCGGGGCTCAGGGTAAATTCATCCAGCAGCCCGTCGTCGAGGAACAAGGAAACAGTCAGGCTTTCCTGGAAGTTGCTTCCCCTGACCATCAGCAGGGCTGGCCGCCCCGGGTTTTCCAGAAGACAGACAGCCCGGGATCCGGTCCAGATTTCATAATTTTGGTCAGCCAATTCATTCCGCGGCCTGGCTATCTTTTCCCAGCCTTCCAGGAAAATCGTTTCCGGGGCCTCCGGCGGGCAGGGCCAGAGTTTAATGTTCCTGGAATAAAGGACCAGCGGCCCGCTTTCGCTTGAATTTTCCATCAAGATACTGAACCTGATTCTTATTCCAAAGGCTGTTTTGGGGTTAAAGCGGTCGATGACCCGGGGGATGTATAAATATTTTTCCATTTCGTAAACCCGGTTTGCCTGCCACCTGGAAACCGGAACTTCCGGGTCCAGGCTTTCCCGGAAGAGGATTTTCCCCTGCCAGAAAGCCTCAGCCACAATCCGGAATTCTTGTTCCAGGGGTTGGAAGCTGCCAGTGGTGATGTACTTAACCTTCAACTTGGTTACCAGGTCATCCGTCAGCAGCCGGTCGGAGAAAGAGGCATTGATGGCCAGGCCCTTGAGGGGTGGTCTTTTTTCGCAGGCCGCCAGGCCCCACAGACAGAAAAAGGCCAACCCCAGGGGCAGAAAAATCGAATGCCTATTCAGACCAGGAAGTTTTTTCATGCTCAAGCCTGCTGATTGGTTACTAATTATAAAGGAATGAAGCACTTTAATCAAAGACCGGCCGGCCGGTTGAAAATCCGCCATTTATGGCTTATGATTAAGTTACCTTATTCAGCCCGTCTTGAGCCAGTAAGGAGAGAACGGTGAGCAGCAAAAAAGCCAGGAAAGAACCGGCTAAGAAGCCGCTTTTCAAAAGACCATCCGGCCGGGGCTATGATGAGCTGCGACCGCTTATCATCAAGCCTGATTACATGGATTTCGCCGAGGGTTCGGCCTACCTGGAAATGGGTAAGACCAAGGTAGTGGCCACCGCCACCATAGAAGAAAAAGTGCCTCAGTTCCTGAAAGGCACCGGCTCCGGCTGGATAACGGCCGAGTATTCCATGCTCCCCCGGTCGACCGAGAAAAGGACGCCCCGAGAAAGAACCCAGGGGAAAATCTCCGGACGGACCCAGGAAATCCAGCGCCTGATCGGTCGGGCACTCCGGACCACCACCGACCTGAATCTCATCGGCGAGAGGACCATCATTATCGATTGTGATATCATCCAGGCCGACGGTGGCACCCGGACCGCCTCAGTTAACGCCGGCTGCATCGCCCTGGCCATGTGCTTCAAAAAGCTCCTGGACGAGGGACTGCTGCCCACTTTCCCCCTGCGGCATCTGGTGGCAGCCGTCAGCGTGGGTATTGTGGAAGGCCAGAGACTTCTGGACCTGGATTATCAAGAAGATTCCCAGGCTGAAGTTGATATGAACGTGGTCCAGACCGACGAAGGCCGCCTGGTGGAAGTGCAGGCCGCGGCTGAGAAACTGCCTTTTTCCAAGCAGGAACTGAATCAGCTTCTGAAACTGGCCGATAAAGGGCTGAAAGAAATCATGGCCGCCCAGAGAGCTATCCTCAAGAAAATCCACCCGGTCTTTATCGCCTATTAAAGTTATAGCCCTTCTCTCTGAGCAGTTTGAGGCATACTTCGGCCACTTTTTCGTCGTACAAAATCCCTTTATTCTTTTCAAGCTCGGCCATGGTCTCTTCAAGAGAATGAGCCTCCCGGTAAGGACGATGGGAAGACATGGCCTCCACCACGTCGGCCACAGCCAGGATCCGGGCTTCGATGATGATCTGTTCGCCCTTAAGTCCCCGGGGATAACCCGAGCCATCCAATCTTTCATGGTGTTGGTAAATGATCTCGGCCACCGGCCAGGGAAATTCTATGTCCTTGAGCAATTCATAACCGACCTTAACGTGATTCTTCACCAGCCCCCACTCGCTTTCACTGATCACACCCGGCTTGCTGAGTATTTCTGACGGGACGATTATCTTCCCGATATCATGAATCTCTGCAGCCAGCCTTAAAGCGTCGACCTGCTCGGACGATAATTTCATTTCAGTGGCTATGGTCCTGGACAGGTCGGCTACCCGCTTTTGATGTCCCCCGGTGTAGGGGTCTTTGGCTTCCACCAGGTTATTTAGAACCCGGATAGTGGCCCCGAAAGCCGCTCGGATCCTGGCCAGGGCCCGTGCCTGGAAATTTTCTATTTCTTTCCTGGCCGTGATGTCGTGCATGACCACTATTTCCGCCGGAAACCCATCATAAGAAACCAGATTGACTTCCATTTCCACCTCGACCCTGTGGCCATCTTTGTGTTTCAGGCCCATTTCCAGTCTTTTTCTGATAGGCTTTCCGGTCAATCTCTCTTGATAGAGCTGCATTATTGTGTCTTTTTCTTCGTCCATTAGGTACCGGTCTATTCCTGTCCCCACCAGCTCATCCGGATGGTAACCGAAAACCTCAAAGACGGCTTCATTGGCAAATCGTATTCGGCCGTCGTGGACGACAAAGACGGGGGTACTGGCTTCATCAATCATGCCCGCCAGGATTCTTTCCCGCTCGCTAAGGCGGAACTGACAATTGGAGAGCTCCGTCATATCACGGACCGTGATAATTGTGCGACGCTTATTTTCCCCGACTCCATTCAGGTTCAGGGAAATGCTCCGGCCGGACCTGGGCAGGAGCTGTACCGGTCCCAGGGACGTGGAGTCGCGTAATTTTCTTTTGTTCCTGGTCCAGTCATCAATCACCTGCCGGTCTGCCGGTTGCAAATCACGCCACAGGACTTCACCGTCCGTGGCCCTTATTTCTTCTGTCGTTAAACCCATCAGGCTCAAAAAAGCGGCATTGCAATACTCAAGGCTTCCACCAGTCAGCACGCATATGCCATCTGTCGCCTGCTGGTGGAAAAGTCGACAG
>JANLGB010000186.1:1723-4624 GCA_024653405.1 Candidatus Saccharicenans sp. | reverse complement strand
TCCCCGGGCTGATTGTCGATCGCTATGGCCCGGGGAGGTTATCGCTCTCGCCGTTAACCAGCCGTACGGCTTCGTATCCCTGGCCGACCGACTGCCTGAGCTGCAGGGCTAGCCTCAAGTTATGGCGAAGAGCATCGGCAGGAGGAATATCTCCAAAGCTCACCAGGCGACCGGCCAGTGAGCACTTCTGGTTAAAATAGGCATGACCAAGAAGCTGTCCCCCGGCGGAGTAAACGGGGTATATTTGGCCATTGACAAAGTTTTCCGGGTAGGATTGGATGGCCCCGGAAAAAATCCAGTGGTGGCGGTTTAAGACTGACTTTTCGCGGCCCGGTTTGAGAATCACCCCCGGGAGGCTGGGGCCCCTTCCGGCCGTCTGTTTTTTAGGTCCCCTTTTTTCCATATTTTTATTTTTTATTCTCAAAATCTTCGAGCTTATTATCCCCCGGCGGGCGTCAGGAATCAATCGGCCCGGGTTTAATCGAAATTTGGCCGAAATAATTCCGGGCCTGCAGCCGTTCCACCAGTTCCCGGTCGGCCGGCAACAACTGGAATTGCAACAATTCCTCCGGTCTAGCCCAAGCATAGCCGCGGTGCGAGGTCAAGCTGATGGTCTCAGATAGCAGTTCGGCCTCAAAGGCCATCAGTTTTGTTTCGGGTTGGCCGGGCAGGTTAACTGTATCCAGGAGCCGCCCGACCTTGATGTTAACTTTCAATTCCTCCTGGATTTCCCTGGCCAGGGCTCGTTCGGGAGTTTCTCCTTTTTCCACTTTGCCACCAGGAAATTCCCAGCCGCCGTCCGGGGTTTCTCCGACCCGCTCGGCCAGAAGTACCAGCCTGCCTTTCTTGATAATGGCCGCTACAACTATCATCGGCTGATAATTCTGCCCTACCCCGCCCTGGCTGTCAACCAGCGCTTTCCAGGATATGGGAGAAGAAGCGGATTGTCATCTTGAGTTTTTACTGGTAAGATGTTTTTTAACGAAAATTTTCTTCCAGGTTTATCGATTCATGGAAAATAGGCCATATGATTTAAGCCAGATTATGCCAGCCCCACCGGCTGTCTATCACTGCTTGAGAACACCGGTGCCACCGCAGATTGACGGCAACCTGGAAAAAGCGGTCTGGCAGAAGGCCCCACGCTCTTCCCGGTTTGTCGACCTGGTCAGCGGCCAGCCGGCCCCGCTGGATACCAGGATTGCCGCCCTCTGGGATGAAACCTGTTTTTACCTGGCTTTCTGGGTGGAAGAGCCGGATGTCCAGGCCCATTTCAGCCAACGTGATTCTTTCCTCTGGCTGGAGAACGACGTGGAAGTCTTCATCGCCGGTCCCGATTGTTATTACGAGCTGCAGCTCAATGCCCTGGGCACGATTTATGAAGTTTTCTACATCTGGCAGCAGGCCTTGAGGCGGGGCAGCTTTTTTGACCGGCCCGAGTTTGACCTTTACACCCGGGAGGTTGATGTCCTGGGCGGCTATCAGGATTCATCACGCTGGGGAGGCCATCCCCGGGGAAAACGCTGGGCCTTCCTGGACTGGGATTTTCCGGAATTGAAGTGGGCCGTCCGGGTGGAGGGCAGCCTGAATGATTCCTCCGATGTGGACCGGGGTTGGACGGTGGAACTGGCCTTTCCCTGGAAAGGGATGGAAGTCCTGGCCCAAGGGCGACCGCTACCACCTCGGGACGGAGAGGTCTGGCGGATGAGTTTTTCCCGCTTCCAGAGTCTGGAAGCCGGCGGCCGCCGCCTGGAACCGGCCGCCGGTTGGGCGCTCAATGCCCACGGAGTTTATGATTCGCATATACCCGAATGCTTTTCTCAGGTGGTTTTTTCCCTGAAAGAAATTGAGCTTTAAGGAGCAACCATGAGCCTTGAAAACAGAATCCGGATTGCCTTTCTAACACCGGAAATGGCCCCGCTGGCCAAGACCGGGGGGCTGGCTGACGTCACCGGAGCTTTGCCCAAGTACTTAAGCCTGAATCCCAGTTTGGAAGTGGCCGTGGTCATGCCCCTGCACCGCGAAGTCCGGAAAAAGAACTTGCCGCTCCAGCTGAAGATTGATGGCCTCAAAATCGACTGGCCCGGAACAGAGAAATCTTTTTCCGTCCACGAATACCGGGCTGACGGTTTCAATGTTTACCTGATAGATAATCCGACCTTCTACGACCGGGATTACTTATACGGCACGCCCGAAGGCGATTACCCCGATAACGGACAGCGCTTCGCCTTTTTCTCCCTGGCGGCGCTCAAAACCCTGCGGGCCCTGGACTTTAAGCCTGACCTTATTCATGCTCATGACTGGCAATCGGCCCTGGCCTTTGCCTACCTGCGTCACGGCCGGACAGAGGCTGGTTTTTATGACCGAACCAGGCTGCTTTTCACCATTCATAACCTGGCCTACCAGGGATTGTTTCCACCCGAAATCCTGGAAAAAGTCGGTCTGCCCTCATCCCTCTTCAACCCGGAAAACCTGGAATTCTACGGGCGGGTTAATTTCTTGAAAGCCGGACTGATTTATTCCGACGCCATCAGCACCGTCAGCCCGACTTATAGCCTGGAAATCCAGACACCGGAATTCGGTTTCGGCCTGGAAGGGGTGCTGCGGCACAGGTCTGACCGGCTTTTCGGCATTCTGAACGGCATTGATTACCAGGACTGGAATCCGGCCACCGACCCGGCTTTGCCGGCCCATTACAGCCGGGACAACCCGGCTGGGAAAACCATCTGCCGGATGGAGTTGCTGCGGGCCTTTAATTTCCCGCTGGACTCTGCCCGGCCAATCATAGGCATGGTTTCCAGGCTGGCCGGACAGAAAGGCTTTGACCTGCTGGTCCGGAGCCTGGACGAGCTGCTGCAGGAAGAGGTTTACCTGGTAATCCTGGGAACCGGGGAAAAGGACATC
>JANLGB010000186.1:0-1713 GCA_024653405.1 Candidatus Saccharicenans sp. | reverse complement strand
TTGCTCGAAGCCCGGGCCAAGTACCCGGACCGACTGGGTTTGAGGATTGCTTTTGATGACCGTCTGGCCCGCTTGATCTATGCTGGCAGCGATTTTTTCTTGATTCCCTCGCGTTACGAACCCTGCGGCCTGACCCAGATGTACAGCCTGAGGTACGGCACCGTACCGGTGGTCCGGAGTACTGGCGGCCTTAAAGACAGTGTCAGGGAATTCAACCCGGGAACCCTTCAGGGCAATGGCTTCCTGTTCCAGGATTATCAGACCACAGCTATGCTTGAAGCCATTCACCGGGCCCTGACTTTTTACCGACAGGAACCCTTCTGGTCAAAGCTCGTGGACAACGCCCTGGCCAGCAATTTTTCCTGGGAAAAGTCGGCCGAAGATTATTTCCAGCTCTACACCCGGATTCTCAGCTGGCCGGTTGCTCGTTCTTCCTGAGGTACTCAGCCGCCACCTCCGGCGGCACCGGGTTGATGTAAAAGCCGGTGCCCAGCTCGAATCCAGCCACCTTGGTCAGAATGGGCATGATTTCTATGTGCCAGTGATAATATGAATCTATGCCCGGCCAGGCTTTCTCCGAAACCTGGGGATTGGGGGCCTGGTGAAAGACCAGGTTAAAGGCCGGGTCTGATAGTTGCAGCTTCAGACGGCTGGTGGCTTCTTTCAGAGCCTCGGCCAGGAACAGGGTTTCGCCGTCTTCTATGGCCCGGAAGAAAGCGGAGTGCCGCAGCGGGAAAATGGCCATCTCGAAAGGAAAACGAGAAGCATAGGGCGCCAGCACCACGAATTTCTCGTTCTGGTAGACCAGGCGCTCGCCCGAGGCTCTTTCCTCCCTCAGCATCCGGCAGAAAACACATTCCCGGAATTGATTACGGAATAGCCTTTCGGCCCCGTAAATTTCTTCCTTGATTCTCTTGGGTACGATGGGAGTGGCGATCAGCTGGGAATGAGGATGGGAAAGAGAGGCCCCGGCTTCCCGGCCCTTATTCTTAAAAATCTGGACATACTGGTGATGGTAGAGCTCTTCAATGTTAATCGTCCTTTCCCGGAAAACCTGGATGATCCGGCCGAGGTGGTCGAGCGGCAGGTCAGATAGCTCCTGGTTATGGTCGGGAGTCTCGATGATGACCTCGTGCACCCCGACCCCTTCCATCCACTGATAGACTCCTTTAACCTTCTTGGGCGGCGGTGAGCCCGGCTGGAGGGCTGGAAACTTGTTCGGCACCACCCTGATCTGCCAGCCCGGCTGGTCGGCACCCGAACCGTCTTCCCTGACGGCATAGACCTCGGGCGGTGTCTTGGACTCATGGCCCGGACAGAATGGGCAGAAAGCCAGGCTTTCTTTTTTGGGTTCGGCGGCTGGGGCCGGCCTGAAGTCGTCGGGCCTCTTACTTCTTTCGGTGGCGATTATCACCCAGCGACCGGTGACTATATCCTTTCTCAGTTCTGGCATTTGACCTCATCCTTTCAGCTCTATCTGTTTCTCTTAATCGGCCAGCAATTCTTTTATCTTGGATTTTATCTCATCCAGGGAGGAAGACTTGATGAGGTAAGCATCGGCCGCCCAGGTCATGAAGTCTCCCTTGTAGCTCTGGTAGGCGGTGTTGATGATGATAGGGATATCTTTTCTCATCCCCATGATGCTGGAGATGAGTTCAATCCCGTCTTTCCCCGGCATCCTGATGTCGGTGATGATCAGGTCGAAGGGAGGGC
>JANLGB010000185.1 GCA_024653405.1 Candidatus Saccharicenans sp. | reverse complement strand
CCCTCGGCTGGCATCACCATCGCCACGGCCATTATCTCCCTGCTGACGGGCATCCCGGTCAGCAAGAAGGTGGCCATGAGCGGCGAAATCACCCTCAGGGGCAAGGTCCTGCCGGTTGGAGGCATTAAGGAAAAACTGCTGGCCGCTTTCAGGGAAGGCATCACTGAAGTCATCTTGCCTATTGACAACCGGGCTGACCTCAAGGACCTGCCCAAGAAGTTGAAGCAGAACCTGGAAATACACCTGGTGGAAAATATGGACCAGGTGCTGAAAATCGCCTTGACCGCGGAACTGGTGGCCAGGCCTGCTCCCAAAGAACCGGAGCAGAAGGAACACCCTCCGGCTGCCGGTCCCGGTCCGGCCGCGGCCAAAGAACCGGAAATGACCAACTGAGGATAAGCTGCGATTAATTCAGATTTAATTCCTCAAGATAAATTGAAAAATTAAAGTGTGAGGTAGGAGCAATGAAAGAATATAGTCTGATCGATCTGGAGGAAAAAGAACTCTCCGGCCTGAAGAAAATTGCCAATTCCCTGGGCCTGGAAGAGGACGAGGTAGAAAATACCAGCCGTCACCACCTGATCTTCAAGATCCTGGAAGCCCAGGCCAAGAAACAGGGCTTGCTGTTTTCCGAGGGGGTGCTGGAATGCCTGGAGGACGGTTTTGGGTTCCTGCGAGCCCCGGAATTCAGTTACCTGCCAAGCCCCGATGACATCTATGTTTCGCCCTCCCAGATCCGCAAGTTCCAGCTCAGAACCGGCGATACCATCTCCGGCGTAGTCAGACCGCCCAAGAACGGAGAAAAATACTTCGCCCTGATCAAGATAGAAGCCATCAACTTCCTGCACCCGGACGTGGTCCTGGAAGCCAGGAGAAATGTGCAGTTTGAACAGCTGACTCCGGTTTATCCCTTTGAGCTGATCAAGCTCCAGGATGGCAACCACAAGAATATGAACGCCAGGGTAATGGAACTGCTGACCCCGATAGGGAAGGGGCAGAGGGGCCTGATTGTCTCCCCGCCCCGGGCCGGCAAGACCACCCTGCTTAAGACCATAGCCAAATCCATAGAAAAGAATCACCCCGAGATCTTCCTGATAGTTCTGCTGGTGGCCGAGAGGCCGGAAGAAGTCACCGATTTCAAGAGAAGTGTCAACGGTGAGGTGGTGGCCTCGACCTTTGACGAGCCACCCACCCGCAACGTCCAGGTGGCCAACATCGTCCTGGAAAAAGCTAAAAGACTGGTGGAATTGAAGCGGGATGTGGTCATTCTGCTGGATTCCATCACCAGGCTGGCTAGGGCTCATAATGCCATCGTCCCGCCCTCCGGCAAGGTCCTGTCTGGCGGTATTGATGCTAATGCTCTGAACAAACCCAAGAAGTTCTTTGGTTCAGCCCGAAAGATCGAGGAAGGCGGCAGCCTGACCATCGTGGCCACCGCCCTGGTGGACACCGGCAGCCGGATGGATGACGTCATCTTCGAGGAATTTAAGGGCACCGGCAATATGGAAATCAACCTTGACCGGCGGCTGGTCGATAAGAGAATCTTCCCGGCCATCGATATCAGCCGGTCTGGAACCAGAAAAGAAGAACTGCTCATCGGTGACAAGGACCTCAACCGGGTCTGGATTCTGCGCAAGATCCTGAGCCAGCTCAACGAAGTCGAAGCCATGGAATTGTTGCTGGAAAAGCTGTCCAAGACCAAGACTAACAGCGAGTTCCTGGATGCCATGAGCAAGGGCCTGTAAGGCTGTAATTGCTGCCTTAGACTATCTTAAATCGTTGGGGGCTGATTCAGCTCGAAGTTGGGCGCCAGTGGAAACTCTAAATCCACCGGAAAGGCATATTCTTGGAGAGAAATAATGGATTTGTAAGCCGCCGGCTGCTCCAGAAGTAGATATATTAAAGGCATGATTTTAAATTCAAAAGTTGGTCCGCAGGTTTCAGGCTTAATTAAAAGGAAAGATTTGGGCAGAATTTAGCCCATTTATAACCTGCTGAGCTCTGTCTTCTGGCCCTTATTATTAACATCCTTGAGGTCGATCTCTTGTAGCAACAAAAATCCTCGGCAGTAAATTACTTAAATCTATTTTTACCATTCGTTTACTTAGATAAAAAATTCAATCCCCTGCCTAGCCAAAGTGAAAAGATTATCTGGAATGTATCTCAAGGTATAAATAAAAAATTTGATAACTTATTGATAATATATAATATATAGATAAGTTACTGATAAATAATATATTACGATTATTGATTAATATCTTGATTTGTTGCCTGGGAAGTATCACAGACAATTTGTACCGCAAATATCATTTTTATTTTATTAAGGCTTCGTTAAGGCCAGGTTGAAATAGCCTGAGCCCAAAAGTCCCAGAAAGCTACCCGGATCAAAAAGCAGGCAGGGGAGAGAGCTGCCCGGTTAGGACTAGCCGCCCCTTAGAACCTTATCATCAGTCTCTATGAACTAAAGATAGGGCAACAATTTTGGCCCGGGGTACCCAGAAAAGGAAGACCCAGGCGCTTTTTAGACTTATTAAAAACGCTATCAGCTTAATTGCCTGTTTGTACAAAAAAACGCTATCTTGCTCAAAATTAATGATGGCAGGGTTAGCTTTTGGTTAATTAAGCCTAATTGGCCAATTAGGCCTTGGTACAGCAACTTTTTTCATAATTGTCCTAATTAAGTCTTAACAACTTCTGTATTTGGCCGCGCCCATAATTTGAGCCTCCCGCATAACAACAGGGAAAGTCCGGAATTATAACTTAATATCTATAATTAACAGGGTCTATTTATCAGGCTACGATCTTAATGTACGTAATTCATTTATCAGAGATGAACCTCTAATTAAAATTAAATAGAGAAAATGCGACTTCAGTTAGGGTACTTTTCCACAAATGCTTAAAAATCAGTCAAAAGGGAAATCCACAGGATTAACAGGACGGCAAGTGATTGATATAGAAAGAGATGCGGTTTAGAGCTATATTGTGTCGCATAAGTTATATTATGTAAACTAATATCGGCACCGAGAGTAATAAGAATTATTTATCGCGGTCAGATCCCGATTTGGGCTCGGGGGCCGTCTTTTTAGCGGTTGATTCTTCCCTGAGCTGCCTGATGACATCTTCCAGAATCTTAATCAATTCCTGCCTGGTTACAACCTCTTTCTTAAATTCGATTCTTAGTCTAACGTTCTTGTTTTCTTTAGGAACAAAATTGAAAACAAAATACTTTGGTTTTTCTTTTTCTTCTTTTTCTTTAAATAGTTTTGTCAGGTCCCTGGTATCAGTCCTGGTCAGCTTTCTTTCTATTATTTGGTCTACAACTCTGGTCATAGTTTCTTCATTATCAATTTTGGCTATCTCAATTATGGTACTGCGGCTGGTTATGCCGGCTGCTTTGAGTTTTTCTCTCAATGATAAGGGAATTCGGCTGACAGAAATGATTTCGGTAATGGTAGACCTGGCTTTTCCGATTTTATCGGCCACTTGCTGGTGACTGTAGCCATAAAGGCTCATCAGTGCCTTCAGGCCATCGGCTTCTTCAAATATATTAAGGTCTTTCCGCTGAAGGTTTTCAATAAGGCTAATTTCCATAGCTTCTTGGTCGCCAACTACCATTTCTATGCAGGGAATTTCTTTTAATCCAAGTTTTTGGGAGGCCACAAAGCGCCTTTCCCCGGCAATTATCTCAAATTTTTCTCCTTTTGGCCTAACGATTATTGGCTCAAGAACGCCCTTGGCTTTAATTGAGTCCATCAGCTCCTGGATATCTCCCAGTTCACTTCTCGGCTGACGCGGATTGGGCTCGATCCGGTCTAGAGGTATCATTCTTATCCTAGGGGCCGAGGTCTTAGAGGCAATTAATTCCACAAAGTGAGGATCATGCCTCATGATTAAATTATCGGGTAGGCCGGATTTTTTAGTTTTTTGCACGTTCAATTAACTCCTCTGCCACAGATTTATATTGAAGAGCCCCGATGGAATCAGGGGCGAAAGTAAAAATACTTTCCTTATAAGCAGGGCTTTCTTCGAGCTTAACGCTCTTGGAAATATAGGTTTTTAAGACCTTATCTCCGAAAACCTCGATTATGCGGTCAACGACATCCTTGGAGATGTTGGTCCTGCGATCATGCAGGGTAATAATAACCCCGAGAATTTCCAGGTCCGGGTTGGCAATTCTCTTGACCTTTTCTATCGTTTCCAGCAGGTCGTCTGTACCTTCAAGGCAAAGATACGAAGACTGAATCGGTATAAGTATGTGGCTGGCCGCCACCAAGGCATTAAGAGTTATCAGCCCAAGGGTTGGTGGAGTATCAATAAAGATAAAATCATAATGATCCCGGACCAGGTTGATGGCATCTCTCAGCCTGTAGTGGCCATCAAATTCACCTATTAGGGCTGGTTCCAGCTTGGCCATAGAAATCCGGCTGATGGCCACATCCAAGCCTGGAATATTAGATTTAACGATGATGTCATTTATCTTTAAGTTCTTGTCCATCAAGACATCGAATAGCGATTTCGGCACCAGGTGTGGATTATTAACTATCGAAATGGTACTATGAGCCTGAGGGTCCATGTCTACCAACAGCACCCGATATCCCATCAGGGCCAGGGCTGCTGAGACGTTTATACAGGTGGTAGTCTTCCCCACTCCACCT
>JANLGB010000184.1 GCA_024653405.1 Candidatus Saccharicenans sp. | reverse complement strand
CCACCACCCCCGTAGATAAGAGAAGACCGGACCTGATGGGGCAGAGTATTTCTTTCGCTCCTGAAAAGAAAAAAGGCGACACAACCTTCGAAACAGACTCACTGACCTGGCAGGTGGTAGAAGCCAGACCGAATTCTTCCCCGCCAGCTTTTGAGATGCAGGACCAGCCGATGTGTTTTCCGGCCCTGGAGGAAGCGGACATCGCCATTCCAGCGCTCAAGAACCTGGTCGGGTTTGACAGCACCCAGGTGAAGTATGCTGAGGCTTACATCAAGAACGGACTGAATCCTTCCGGCAATAAGGGCGAACTGATCTTCCAGGTTCTCAACCCGCCCCGTCTGGATTTTGCTGCTGGCGGCAAGGCGGAAAAGTCGGGCGGAATCGCCACCCCCAGCTTTTCTGTTGTCGGCCTGTCCAGAATCCTCGGTCCGGTCGGTGCGGCCCTGGCTGAATCAACCCCTGACCCGGTGGCTCAAGCCGCTTCGGCCCTCAATGATATAGTTAACGGAAAGTTTGACCCCAAAAAGTTTTTCAGCGACCAGGCCAAAATTCTCGGCGGAATCCTGCTCCAGGATGTTATCGACCAGGTGAACGATTTTACCAGCCCGGCCAGTAGCGGTCAGGCTCTGACCATCAAGAACGAGCAGGTCTATGAAAGCGACGGCCAAACTCCGGCCGGCATCAAGACCCTTCTCAAATGGACACCTTCTGTTCATGATGTCCTGATTTTCATAGCCAATCGTGACGGCACCAAGTCCAGGCTCACCATGAATGTTGAAGCCATCAATTATTTTAACGGGAAGGAATCGACCTACAAGGTCAAGGGCGAACTCACCGATTTCACCCTGGACCTGATAAAAGGCCTCACTACCTTTATCCTGGTTAAATTCTCAAAGTTCACCTTTACCGCCGAAAAAGGCAAGAAAACCGATGTCGACCCGAAAATTGCTTCGATTGACTTTCAGGGCCCGCTCAAGTTCATCAAGGAACTGCTGGATAAAATTCCACTGCCGGGTGGCTTCAGTGATGCTGACGGTGGCTTCGGGGGACAGCCCATTGTTAAGGTGGATGCCTCTGGCGCCAAGCTCGGCTACGCTCTGTCGATACCGGACGTGGCCTTCGGCGTTTTCACCCTGCAGAACTTGAAATTCACCGGGGAAATCTTCTTGCCCTTTACCGGCGACCCGGTGTCCTTGCGCTTTGCCTTCAACGAGAAGAATAACCCCTTCCTGGTGACCGTGGCCATGTTCGGCGGTGGAGGTTTCTTTGCCATCGTGCTGCAGCCCCACGGCATAAAACTTATCGAAGGGGCCCTGGAGTTTGGCGGCAGCTTCGCCATGAACATCGGTGTGGCCAGCGGCGGTGTCACCCTGATGGCTGGAATTTACTTTAAGTACGAAGACGAAGCTCTGACCCTAACCGGATATGTCCGCTGCACCGGCGAGCTGGATGTCATGGGACTGATCAGTATCTCGGCCGAATTTTACCTGGCCCTGACCTACGAAGAAGCCCGCAACCGGGTTTGGGGGCAGGCTTCACTGACCGTCAAAATCAAGATTGTCTTCTTCAGCATCAAGGTGACCCTGAAAGTCGAAAGGGAATTCGGACACTCACCCGCTCCGCTTTTCTGCGACCTGATGGAAGAGAAAGACTGGCTGGCTTACTGTGAAGCCTTTGCCTGAAAGGGAGGACCACCATGGCTAAATCAACCGTAATGTGGACCCTATGTCCCAATGGAATAAAGGACGGGAAACTGCGCTTTTCAGCCGCAGTCTCCATCCGCCTGGAAGAAGGTTCCGGTGGGAAAACTCCCAGTTTGAATCTTTTCCCGGAAATTCTGAACTGGCCCGAGACAGTCAAAGCCATCAATTTCGGGGTTACCTACGACAAGAAAAAGTCGGCCGAACCGGTTGAAGCCAGGCGGATTTCACCCGACCCGGAACTGGAGCTCTGGCAGGCCATCTTCAAGCCCGAAGCTCCGGTGTTCAATTTCAAGATGGCCGACCTCAGCAAGAACCTGGTGGTCTCCTACCCGGTTAAAAATGTCCTGACCTTTGTCGCCTCCACCTACCTCAACGTGGCTTCAGAATCACCGGAAGAACCGCCGCCGATGGAAAAAGTATTCCATACCGACGGCCTGGCTCAAATCCGGCTTAAACCCATCACTGATGTCCGCTTCGCCCGGACCGTTCAGCTCCGGACCACCCAGCAGGTTATGGCCCAGTCGGTAAGACGCGAGGCCGAAAGCCAGAAAATCAAAGCGGTCCAGGTGACTCCCTTGCCCCAGCCGCCCAAGGATTTCTTCCTGCTGCGCGATTTTTACAAACCGAAAAACAGGATAACCCTCGACCCCAAGACCAAGCAACCGATAATCAAGAAGGTGCCCATCACCAAGCCCCAGATTGATTTTCACCAGGCCCTAGCCTTTATCACCAATTACCCCGCCCTGATGAGGCTCCTGGGGTTGGCCATTGATTTCGAGCTGGATATTCCCCCAGATTTCCCTGCCAGCGGCTGGATAAAAATCGTGCCCCTGGGTCGGAGCGATGAGACTCCAAGGACCGCTTACAATTACGACCCGGCCCGAGGAATCTTCGAAGCCGCCAGCAACAAGAGGCCGCCCGAAGCGGTCAACGGTTTTCTGAACCTGGCCGACGAAGAACAGTATGACCTGGTTCAACTCGACGTTGATGCCATTGCCCTGAAGACCGCCGAGCTGGCCGACACAGCCGAAACCAAAGAAAAAGCTGACCTGCCGGCCCTGCGCTCGAGCGGACTGGGGGTGGTTAAAAATCAACAGGCCAAAAGCATAGCCGAAGTCCTGGTACGGGCGGTGGAGCTCAACACTGACCTGGTGCGGAAGAGGGAAATCACCCTTTACGCCGAAGACCTGGTCCAGGGTTACCGGGTTGATGTCTGGGATGAAAAATCCAGAAAATGGCATTCTCTCTGCCAGCGCCTCGGAACTTACCGGTTCATCAGGCTCGACCGGGAACTGACACTCGAAGACGAAGGCTTTATTTCGCCGGCCGTAACCCAGTCGGCTGACGAGTCATCAGACGATATCTTCGCCCACGAATCGCTGTTCCACTGGGACGGCTGGAGCCTGGTGGCCCCCCGCCCCGGCAAGACCATCGACCCCGACGACCAGCCGCAACTAATCGAAAACAAGGCCATGTCAGACTTCCTGTTGGAAACCAGGTTCCAGCCCAAACCGGGCTCGCTGCCGCGCCTGCGTTACGGAGTGGGCTACAGGCTCAGGGCCAGAACGGTGGACCTGGCCGGGAATAGCCAGCCGCTGGAAAATCCTGACGATAGTTGGGCCATTCCGCCTCCTTCCAAGCCTCCGTTTACCTTCAGTCGTTTTGACCCGGTGCCATCTCCCCTGGTTATCCCGCGCCAAGCACCAAAGAGCGGAGAAAACGTGGACCACGTGGTGATCAAGAGTTTCAATGAATCCATCGAGAAAGACACCATACCCACAGACCAGGTTGCCGACCGCCATTTGGCCCCGCCGAAAATTTCGCAGCTGGATTCTGAATTGCACGGGATGTTCGACGGGACTTCCGGCCTGAAACCGGAAGTCTATTCCCTTATCTGCCAGAGGGATGGCGGTCAGTTCAAAGAAATGGAACCCGGGGAACAGCTGGAGCTGCCCTATTTCCCCGATCCCTGGGCCAGGGGGGCCTGCATCCGTGGTTTGCCCTACGGCGCGCCCGACCCGATGATGATTGAATTTTCCGGCGACTGGCCAGATTTCCGGCCTTTCAGGATCAGGCTGCGGGAAGGCAGTCAGCCGGCTCGCTGGGACGATTCTTCCCGCCTGCTGACAGTCTACCTGAAAAAGGGCGAATCGGTCACCTTGCGAATGAGCTGCTACTTTCCCGAAAGGTTTCTGCCCATCCAGGGTCTTTATCGCTGGCTGGAAAAGCCGGAAAGGATTATTCCCAAGAAAGTCATGCAGCCACCGCGCGGTCTGCCCGAAGGTCAGGTGCAGGTGATTAAAACTCTTCAACCACCCCGGATTGACCTGACCAGGGTCCGCACGCTTTCGCTCCAGGGCCGCAACTGGTTGATGACTCCCTTCAGGGAAATTACCCTGATGCATGCCACCTTGCAGCCGGTGGGAAAGCCAGTCAACAAATCGCTCGAAGCCTGGAGAGGACTGGGCCAGACTTCGGCCGTTCTTTATGGCGAGTTTGAGCTCCACGGTCCGAGCACTTCCAGAGCCGAGCTTCTAGCCGACTGGAAAGAACCGGTAGATTACCTGAATGAGCCGGGGCCAAGGGTTCTTGACTACAAGGCTCATGTTCTGGAATTCAAGATAGAACCTGTCATGACCACCCTGAACCTCACACCCAGGCCGGAAGCTGGAAAGACCGTCGGCCAGGCCGGAGCAACGCAACTTCAAACCCGGGCCGCCACCGCAGCCCTGGTCAAGGCGCCGCGAACTCCAGTATATCGCCATGAGTTCGGCGACACCAAGTTCAGAAGGGTTAACTACAGGCTCGTCACCACCACCAGGTACATGGAACAGTTCCCCTCGAATGAACTCCCGGAAGAAACCGGCTACACCAGGACCAGCGACCCGGTGGAAGTCAAGGTCCTGAACACTGCCCCGCCAGCTATGCCCAAGGTCGTTTATGTGATGCCCTCC
>JANLGB010000183.1 GCA_024653405.1 Candidatus Saccharicenans sp. | reverse complement strand
TAGAGTCCGCGTTCGCAATCCTGGTCGGTGTCATCATAGAGTTTGCCTTCAGCTGCTACGTACACGATATCGGGGTTGGTGGCATCGACCTCGATTTTATTTATGAAATAGCTCTTTTCCAACCCGACATTGGTCCAGGTCTTTCCGGCATCGGTGGATTTCCAGACTCCGTTGCCGTGATAGGCCGCCCGGCTGTGGATGGGTTCACCAGTTCCCAGGTACAGGATGTTCGGATTGGAGGGAGCGATGGCCAGATAACCCAGGCTCTGATTACCATATTTCTCAAAGATTGGCTCAAAGTGAATCCCCCCGTCTACCGTCTTCCACAGACCTCCGGAAGCAGTCAGGACATAATAAGTCTGGCTCTGTCCCGGCGGTACGGCAAAATTGGTAATCCGGCCGGAGAAAGTCCAGGGGCCGATATGCCGCCAGGTGAAAAGCTCCAGGTCTTTCTGGGTTAGCGGAATCTTATCCGAAAAGACAGCCGGCTTCCTGGCTTCTTCGGGTGAGCCGAACTGGGCACCAAAGACCGGGATCAGGAGAAGGAACATCAGCCAGACGCACAGCAAGTATTTTGCCCTTACAATTTTTGGAGTCAGGTAAAACATGAAACCTCCTATTTAATTATTTTTTGTTATTTGCAATAAACGCTTTCTTTTATCTGGCGGAAATTTCTCCAAGGCATATCTGACCGTCAGCCGGGGCCATTTCTTCCCGTATCTTCGTAAAAAACTCTCCAGCGATTTCGGTTCGTAACGGCCAGCTTCACGCAACAACCAACCGCCAGCTTTGGCCACCAGGTCGTCAACCTCTGCCCCGGAAACGGCCCGATTGGCCATGCTGAAAATGAAAGACAGGTGCTGTTTCTTCCTGGCCGGTTTTATAAGCGCCACCAGCCCGGCTCGTTTTAAGTAAGTATTTTTATCTTCAATCCAGGCGGCGATTTTTTTTAAATGGATCGGATTTTCTAACAGAAAAGGAGACAGGACTTCAAGGGAAAAGGTATCAATCAGAGCCCAGTTGTCCAGGCGTCCCTTCTTTAACCAGGAGGCCAAATTCTCAAGATGCCCAGCCTTTAACCGGTCCTTGAAATACCCGAGGAAGATCAGGCCGACCAACCGGCTTTCCAATTCTTTTTCCTGGAGCAGGTTTTCAACCAGTCTCAGGGCTTCCTTTTCCGTCCAGTCCGCCTTGACCTGCTGGTAGAGTTCCTGGGTGAGCCGGCGCAGGTTTTCGGCCCTGATTCCATAACAGGTAATTCTTTCCGGGAAAAATCTCTGGCTCGACCGGGCCAGACCGGGGTCGGCCATATTTTTTAAGCTGTAAACCAGGGCCTTTTTTACTTTGGATATTTTAGTTGACTTGACTTCGCCTGAGCGCATGAAAATCCAGACTTTCTCATTTTACCCTTTACCCAGGCTGACCGCAAACAAAAGTTTCAGGTTATAAAGAAAATCCTGATTCCTAGATTCTTGGGGTTTAATTCTGACCGTTTACTGGCCTTCTGTTTTTTTCTTGCCCAGGGTAGACAGACCCAGGGGAACGTACAGCGGACAGAAGCCAGCCAGGCTGGTGGCCAGAAAAACAACCGTCAGAATCACCAGAATATAGGCCAGTGTCCCCTTAACCAGGCCGGTCAGGACCAGGATGGCCATGATAATGGCTAGCACAGTCCTGATGGTCCTATCCAAGGCACCCATGTTTTTTTTCATACTGCCCTCCCCGTCTTTTTTCATATTTTTTAACCCTATCATAATAAAAAAATAATATTATTGCCATATTAAATTAAAGGTGGGAAAATTAATAATCGTTGAAAAGAGAGATAGGCACCGTGGAAAAAATTAGAGTTTTATTTGTTGATGAGGACAATGGCCTGAGTAGCCAGATGGCCGAGGCCTGGCTGAACCACCTGGGTCAGGGCGATTTTGTCGGGAGCAGCGCTGGCTTTGAAGCCGGTCAGCTCTCGCCGCTGGCCGTAGCCGCTATGAGGGAAGTTGGTCTGGATGTTTCTGCTCAACCTACCAAGAGCGTTTTTGACCTCTATACCCGGGGCGAGCTTTTTGCTTATGTTATTACTCTGTGTGACCCGGCCAGTGCTGAACGGTGTCCGATTTTCCCCGGAGTTACCAGAATGACCAACTGGCCATTTCCGGACCCGACCAGAGAAGACCTGTCAGAACAGGAGAAAATGGACCGGGTCAGGGAAATTCGAGACCAGTTGAGAGACAGGATAGAAAGATTTATCCAGACCAACCGCCCGGAAACCCAGGGCTGACTGAGCTTTTAGCCCAGCAGGTCTCTCCTGGCGGCCTCCATCAGCAGAAAAAAAGCCTGGCCTTCGGTGGCCACTCCCGGTGATTGGAACAGGGGCGAACCGCAGACATCATTGACATAGCCCAGTTCGTCCACTTTTCCCAGAACCGCCTGGCGTAGTCTTTCAGCTTTTTTCAGGTAATCCCGATTCAGCCAGCCCAGCTGAACGTTGCGGTAAATGGTATAGGCCAGCATCTGGGCCAGGTTGGTTTCGACAAAGGTTCGGGGGTTGTCCAGCACGTCATGGAACAATCCGTCCTCCCGCTGGAATCTGATGCAACCGTCCAGCAGGTCCTTAATGTACCGGGCCAGTCTCTTCCTTTCTTCTTTTAATTCGGGGGGCAGGGCCCGCAGCACCCTGGTCATCCCGGCAGCCGCCCAGCCATTGCCCACACCCCAGAAATCCTGCCTGGCAAATTGTTTCAGACCATAATCATAAATATGGGAAAAAAGCTTTTGGCTTGAATTCCACAGGTACTTTCTTAAACCTTCCACTTGAAACAGGGCTTCTCGGTAATATCCCATGACGGCCAGGAATGGAGGGCACATATACATTGAATCTATCCAGAGTTGGGGCTTGTTATCTATGTGAAATATAACCCCATCTTCGGTTCGGGGTGCGGTCTTAAGGAAGTACTCGGCCTGCTTCCTAGCTGCTTCCACCATCTTCTTGTCCTGCAAGCGGCGAGCAGCATACAGGACCGCCTCGCCATTGGCACCAGGGTCGGTGACTCCGTGGTTATCACAGACCTGTCCCAGGCGGCCATCATCCCACTGCCGTAGAACGGCTTCCCGGGCCAGCATGATCACCAGACGCTCCTCCCCTAACTCCAGCAGGGCCTGGGCTGCCACTCCCTGTTCCCAGGCCTGTCTCTGCATGGTCAGCATGGCCAGTTTAACCCGGTCGATTAATTCAGCCTGGGGCTGACCGCGGTCCCGGGCCGGGCGGCCAGCCAGCCGTCCGTAAATAAAACCGCTTGAAAACAAACCGGCCAGAAAATTTCGTCTGTTCATAAGACTAACCTCTCCATTCTTTTTGCCTATTAATTTTAATAAATCCTGATAAATCTTAAAACAAAAATATGGCAAAAATACATCCCCTAACTGATAAAACATCTCGGTCGAAATTTCCGGGTAAGACTGATTAATGGTTAAACAGCCGGGTTCGAGACAGGCTGCTCACAGGCAAAAGCCAGGCCATCCTGGCTGCTAATAATATTCTTTGGATATTTTTTGAATGAATTCCTGAACCCGTTTTTCCAGCTGCCTTTTTTTATCGGCGGGCAGGCTTTTCCGGTAACGGTCGTAATCGGCAAAGGTTATCCTGAATTTCTGGTAGACCAGGTCCATCTGACGGTGGGCCTCATCCAGGTCTTCTTTGTATTTATCAAAGATCAGGGCCGACCTGGCCGTTATTTCCACGTAGATTTCTTCCGTGATTTTTGGTGGTGGCGGCGGTGCCGGCTTCTGGCCTTCAGGGATTTCTTCTTGGAGCCAGACCTCTTCCCGGGGGCTGGGCTCTTCTCTGGAGCAGGCAACCTGGCTTAGACCAGTAAAAAGTATCATTACCATAAGGATGGCCGCTATTCCGGGCCATTCCAGGTTGACCGTTACAAAGAAACTGCCAGTCTTCATCTTTTTGCCTGAGCCGTCTACTCAAAAACAGGCTATTTCTGTTACTGATCTATAAATTTTTAATCCTCAAAATATCTTCTTCTGATTCTTTTCGGTTTTTCGTTGATCGGGTCGGCGTCCATCACCCACATCCCCCGGCCGTGAGTGGCGATGACGATAACATTATCCCTGGGGTGAACGATAAGATCATGAACATAAACCGAAGGCAGATTGCCTCCCAGCACCTGCCAGGTCTGGCCACGGTCTCTGGAGACATAGACCCCCAGGTCAGTCCCGACATACAGAATATTCGAGTCCACCGAGTCTTCTCTGATAACATTCACCGGGCCGAGCGGCAGACCCTTAGCAATATCCACCCAGGTCCGGCCAAAATCCCGGGACATCCAGACATAGGGAGCAAGGTCATCATCGTACCGACCCTGCTGCGTCAGGTAAACGGTGCCCATTTCGTATTGGCTGGCCACGATTCTGGACACCCACTTCTGGTAAGGCAATCCGGCCGTAATTTCCTGCCAGCTCCGGCCTCCATCTCGAGTTACTGATACCCGCCCGCAGTCGGTACCCACATAGATCAGCCCGTATTTCAGGGGCGATTCGGAGATGGCGGTGATGGTGTGATAAGGGATATCACCGCTTTCAGCCGGGGTAAAATAGGTCAAATCCGAACTTATTCTTTCCCAGGTATCACCTCTGTCCAGGGAGCGGAAAAGATA
>JANLGB010000182.1 GCA_024653405.1 Candidatus Saccharicenans sp. | reverse complement strand
GGCCCGCTCTGGACTCCCCAGAGCGGACGCCCGGGCGCAGTTTGGTGCGCCCAGAGGGTACCGGATGACCACGTCAGTGTCTGCCCCAACGAATCCAGAATCGGCGAGATTGACCTAAACAACCCTGATTATTTCATGGCCTCGGCCCATGTCGTTTCCTTCGCCATAGAAAACGGGCTATATGACCCGAGCCGCGGTCAACCTTTTAACTGGAAAAAAGCCTATTCTCCGGTCAATGAAAGCGCCACCAGTTCCAACGGGCGTTACCAGAGGCTCTGGCGCTTTTTTGACCTGGTGGCTCCTTCCTTGAAGCTCTCGCCCAACACGCCTAACATGGACCTGCCCTTCTCGGTCAAGCCCGACCGAAAAATCTCGGTGGCCGATGTCATCAACTTCACCCGGGATCGCAGCTACGGCACCCCTTTTGACCCGGTCAAGGGCCTGCGGGGCGGACCTTTCCAGAACCCGAATTATTACCGCCAGACCCGAACCATCTGCGACAGCCGGGCCGAATATTCCACCGTCACCCAGTGTCGCGACTGGTTGCCCGACCCCATCGGCGGCCTGGTCTGGATTTCCTTCGGCTCCCAGGACACCGCCTGCTATATGCCCTTTTATGCTGGGGTGACCGAATTGCCGCACTCCTTCTCCATCGGCGACCACTGGGTCTTCAACCGGGATTCGGCCCGCTGGGCTTTCGACTACGTAGATTTTCACGTCCAGGTCATATACTCGGAAGCCATTAAAGATGTGGAACAGGCCATACTGAAATACGAGAAGCCGGTCATTGACCAGATCCCGGACATTGACCGGAAAGCGGCTGAGTTATACAAAAAGAACCCCAAGGAAGCCCTGAAATTCCTGACCGGATTTTGCCTGAATAACGCCCAGAATGTGGTGAAGGCCTGGTGGGACCTGGGTGACCAGCTGCTGGTTAAATACAACCATCTCTATCTCTACAACGTGGAAAAGAGAACTTATCAGCGGCGTTTCCCCACCTACCCTGACCTCTGGCAAAAAGCGGTCCGGGCCTTTGATGTGCTGGTTGAATCCGAGGAGAAAAAATAACTGGAGGAAACCATGAAAAAGGTAAATATCTTTTTAATCCTGATGGCAGTCCTGACTCTGGCCGCGGCCAGCTGGCTATTAGCCCAGACGGTGCCCAAGGCCAGCCTGCCGGTTCTGACCACTTCCGCCGGTCAGAGCCCGGATGTCACCACCATCAACATCATCATGGAGGAAGCCGGGCTGGGCTATGATTATTGCGATGTTCCCACTCCGGAAATCCTGGCTGATGGAGTTGGCCTGGGCGACCGGGAGTCCGAACCTGGGTTTCACGCCGAAGTCCATACCGACCTGACCAAATTCAAGAAGGGCACTCCTTACCGGACGGTGATTATGGCCATCGGAGCCAGTCTCAAAGGCATGGGTGCTTCTGGCCTGACGGTAGAAGCCGAAGAAACCCGCCTGAAAAAGGTTATTGATTACTGCCAGGCTAACAAGATTTTTGTCATCGCCGTTCACCTCGGAGGAGAGTCCAAGCGCGGCGCCCCTGGAAGCGATAATGAGAGGATGATCGAGGCCGTGGCCCCCAGAGCTAACCTGCTGATTGTGACTCGGGATGGGAACAAGGACGGTCGTTTCAGCCAGATTGCCGCCAAGAAGAATATTCCCCTGGTGGAAGTGAATTATGCCCTAGAGATTGTGGACCTGCTGAAGAAGGTTTTCGAATAGAAGAGCTCAGACCCGGCCGCCGGCCAAAGCGGCGATATTAAAGGAGGGTCGACTGCAATTTTTTCTGAGCTTTCTGCAGCAGCTCTTCCCCTTCCCGGATCAGGTCGCTAAGCCGGGCTATGGCCAGCCGGCATTTGAGGTTTTCCATTTTCCTTTTGCCCTTGCCCTGATGCTCAAAATACTTTTGCAGGTATGATTCCAGCTCTTCAGCCGAGAACAGCCGCGGCAGGCAGGCATCCGACAGGAGGACTTTTTTGACCTCCTCATAATCTATCCTATCACCCAGAGCCAGCTTCAGGTCGCGAGCCGTTTCTTCCCTCCACTTGGCATATTCTGGTGTGGAATACGGTGGGAGCGGGCCGAGCAACTTCCGGGCCTCTTTCATCACCTCTTCAAAAAATAACTTTCCTTCTTTTAAGAGGCTCTTGGCCCGGTAATATTCGGGGCTGGAGGCAGCCGTTCGGTCATCGAGATAGAGCCGGAAAAGACTGACCGACTGGACCAAGGCTTCATAGGCTGACCTGAGCTTGACCTCAAAATTAAAATCCATAGACTTCATCCTACCCTCCTCAAGGGCGCCGAGCTGTTTTCCAGCATAACAATTTTTGGTTTCATTTTCAAAATGTAAAATTATTTTTTTATGATGGAAGCGGCCACCAGGTTAGCTACCTTGCTGCGCCAGGCGATGATTTCGCCCTTATCTTCCGGGTGGACCCGGTTGGTGAGGAAAACAACCGCTATGGCCGTTTCCGGGTCGACCCAGATAGAAGTTCCGGTGTAGCCGGAATGCCCATATGATTTCCAGCCAAACAGGTCGCCCCGAACGGTAGCATAATCGGAATCCAGGTCCCAGCCAAAACCGCGGCCGGCAAACTTCAGGTGCGGAAAAATCTCGGTCATCCTCTCCACCGCCAGGGGGCTCAGGATTCTCACTCCCCGGTACTCTCCCTGGTTCAACATCATCTGGGCAAAAATGGCCAGGTCATCGGCCGTGGAAAACAGGCCAGCGTTGCCGGATATCCCACCCTGAAGGCGGGCTAGGGGGTCATGCACCACTCCTCTCAGGGGCTGCCCCCCGATAACTTCAGTGGGCACACAGCGGTGACGGACTTCCTGGGGCGGGTTAAAAAAAGTGGAGTTTAGACCCAGCGGCTGGAAGATGTTTTGCTCGGAAAACTCGGCCAGGTCCAGGCCCGAGACCAATTTTATTATTTGGGCCAGGATGATGTAATTCAGGCAGCTGTAGACAAATTTCTCGCCCGGCCGGTATTCTTTACGGATAGTAGCGATATGCTTGACCAGGACCTCGGTCGGGCAGGGGTCACCGTAGCGGGCGGCTACCTCTTTCGGGTCGGTGTAGGGCGGCAGGCCTGAAGTATGAGTGAGCAGGTGAAATAATCTGACCTCTTCTCCTGGTATACCTTTTTCTTCAATGTAAGGAACGAATTCTGGAATATAGGTCATAACCCTGTCCCAAAGCCGGATCTCTCCCCTTTCCACCAGAATCATAATAGAAGTGGCGGTCGCTATCGGCTTAGTCATCGAGGCCAGGTCAAAAATCATGTCCAGCTTCATGGGGGCTGGCTCTGGCACCAGCTGGCTGTAGCCGTAAGCCTTTCGCCAGACGACTTTGCCCCGCCTGGTTACCAGCAGCACGGCACCGGGGAAATCCTTCCGTTCCAGGGCCTTGGCCATGACCTTATCCAGTAAGGCCAGCCTGCTGGAATCCATTCCCACTTCTTCTGGCCGGACCACCGGCAACCGGACTTCGGTTGCCGGCAAGGTCCAAGCCAGAATCACCAGAACCAGGACTAAAAGAAAAAAAATTCTTCTTTTCATCACAACCTCCATCAGCGGACTTCGGTTTTCCAGACCAGGCCATCCTGCCTTATATGCAATTTTTCACCTTTTTTAGAGATGTAAACGGCTTCAAACAAATTGGGGGTAGCCTGGACCTGCGGCGGATAGTCCCAGCCCTTAATCTTCAGCAATTTTTCCCGGGTCAAATTTAGTTCTTCCCAGCTCCGGGCAAAGCGGCTGTTTCGGATATAAAAATCTCGCTGCCGGTAATAAATCAGGCGCAAGGCCCATCTGACTTCAGCTTCCGGGTCTTCGTCGCAATATTCCCGGGCTTTCCCGGCTTCAGTTGAAGTAAACTGAACATAGCCCCACATCTCCGGATAATGGATGTTGATCAGTCCTTGAGGGGCCCAGGTCCAGTTGTCTTCAGGAAGAACCTGGCCGCTGGTTTTATCTTTCATTTTGACATAAGTGCCGTTTTCCACCACCGTCCGGTATTCAACCCGGGAAAAGTTAATCCGCCACCGGTCGCCGCTTTCAGGTTTCTTTTTCAGGGGCGCGGCTTCCTTCAGTACCTCCCAGGGAATAGCAATTTCTACCGACCAGCCGCGGTCTTTATCGGCCGGATTGTTGATGGTGCCGTCAACTCTAACCGCCGTTTTTAAGCCCTGGATATCCCAGGAATGAATGGGCGGGCCGCCGTCCCGGTAAGGTTTAACCAGGAATAGGTCCCAGACGGTATTCAGGGCGTTGATTTCCAGCTCATAATAATTGTGGCTATCGCCATCGGGGTCGATAAAGACTTCAAAGTCGTTGTCCTGGTAGATTATGGAATCGCGGGCGGTAAGAGTGGCCCAGACGTGAGGCTCTTCCAGCTCTGCCCCGATGTAAAAATATTCATCATCCCAGAGCATCTTGACCCTGGTCTTGTACCTCGGTCGGGGCTTACTCTTGCCCTCGATATCGAGGAAATCCTCCGACCAGTACACTTTCTTCCAGGAATTCTCTTCCAGCCAGCCATCGATAACGATCGGTTCGGCCGTCCGGTGGCACATATAATAGCGCAGGGCCGGACTGATTTTTGGCTCTTCCACTTTATACAGGTCAGAAAAAAGAGGTGGGCCAGCTAGCCCGGCCAGACC
>JANLGB010000181.1 GCA_024653405.1 Candidatus Saccharicenans sp. | reverse complement strand
CTCCTCCAAACACTCCCTTTATCCTGGATACCATGTCTTAACCTGAAAGAAAAATCTATTTGACACAATTGCCGGCAGTTGAATATGCTGGAGTTAAGCCTTGGGAAAGGAGGGCTACAATGCCAAAAGCCGCTCTGAAAATGCCCATGGTTATTCTTCTTTGTCTTGGCCTGATTCTGCCAGCAGGCGCCCAGCTTAATAAACTAAAAGACAAAATAAAAATTCCAGTCAAGGCACCCCAGGTTCCCGACCTGGATAAACTGCTGCAGGAAGAACCGCCAGTCAGCACCACGCTGACCGATGCCGTGTATGATATTCCGTTTCTTGATAGTTACAACCCGAAGCGGGGAGCATCGATGATTTTTTTGCCGGTAACACCGGAAGCTTCCATCCCGCTTCTTCCCGGCTTTTGGGAAGGTCAATTCCAGAGCTATTGTCTTAAACCAGGCACTTACGCTCCCGGTGAAGGCGATGGCTATGTTTATGCTCCGCTTAAAGGAAAACAAGCTGATATTGTCTCCAATATCTTGAAAAATTCTGTTTTACACCCGGAAATAGACCAGAAAAGTATTCAGCTTCTGTTGTGGGCTATAATAGCCCGGAGCAAACTTTCTGAGTGCAGCCAGGAAATTCAGAAGACGGCCAAGGCTCTGATGTCGCCCAAGGAGTATGACCGATTAAACGGCGGAGCCTTAGGGAAAATTCCTCAGCCTGTGCTAAAGGCCGCCATGCAGAAGCTACCACCATTGGCCCAAGATGTTCTCCAAGCAGAAACCAGGCTGCGCGAAATGTTTCTTAGCCCTGTTCTGGCTCCCTATCATGAGGTGGAGAGCGTGGCCGTCCGGGTGGGAGAGGTCTTACCGCCACCAGACAGCCGGGAGATTGGCTGGGGCAGGTGGAGCTACGGCCCCGAGGGCTATTTTATCCGTTATTTTCCTTATGGTTACAGAATCACCAGAACCCAAATTTATTATCCTGAGAATTTTATCCTGGCCACCGATGAAAACGGCTTCATCACGGCTATGGTCGACCGGCAGGGAACAGGAATTCAGATAATTTATGACCAGAATGTTCCCCCGCTTTTGTTCAACGGCGATGGTCAGATGGTCGGCCTGGCCTTTAAGGAATTGATATTGACCTGGTCTGGACCTGATGGCTCAACGGCCACCAAATCCATCAAAGACGCCGGCTGGGTGCTGGCTGGAATTCCAGCGGGTGGCGGAAAACTGCAAACTGCGGCTGGACCGCGTTTTGCTGACGCTTCCGCCAGATATAAATTCGCCCTGAATCACCGAGATGAAGTTCTGGAGTTAAAAAGTAAATTGGCCAAGGTGATCCCGGAACTAAAGGCTTTGCCCGACAGCGCCGCCTCGAGTGTTATCTTTCTCGGAAATTATTGTGAAGCTATCAGGCAAGCTATCCTGAACGCGGCTAAGGTTCCTTCAAACCAACTTGATGAAATGTCTGCCAACCTGGTCGGATTGCCCTACCGCGTCTGGATGAAAGGGCTGGCTCTGCTGATGAACGGAGAGTTGGAAGTAGAGACCGGCGGGGAAGAGGCTGCGGTTGGAGCAGATGGCTTAAAAGGATTTTCTCCCGAAAGCTCCGCTCCGCCTCGAAATGTATTGGCTGTTTTCGGTCAGGTGGATATGGGGTCAGGCCCTGTGGAAGGGAGGAGGTACGTCAGCGACGAGATGCCCTCGGTAAGTCCTGATAGCCAGCAGTTGAGCAGGGGCCGGGAACTGCCGAAGTTTGTCTGGGTGAGAAAAGAAACGCCAAAATGGGAAAAAGAAACCAAGCCGAAAAAGTTGGGCCCTTCCGGGTTGCCGTTGTTTGAGCCGGATAAAAAAGTGGCCCAACCCGGCAACACTGGTAAGCAACGCCTGGGTCAATCGGCTCGCAAAACGGCCTCAGGAAATGGTCGGGAAGCGGCCGCGAACACGCGCAAGATGATCAACTGGTTTTCCAGGGGAACTTCAGCTGGCTCTTTTGCCATCGGCAAGCTAGTCGGTCCTGGTGCGGCTACACCTTATGGGATTCCTAAGGCTGTGGCCGGATACACGATCGGTCGCACGGTAGGATTGTGGGGCGAGTGCATTGATGCGATTTCCATAGACCCGCCGCGGACTGACTATACCATCCTGGCACGGCCTGAGACTGGGACTTTTACACCGGTCGAGCCGGGCAATGGTGTAACCAAGGCCAGAGCTGAAGCTATCAACGCCGTGCTGGCAGCGGCGGTGGATTTGACGGCCAAGATGAGGGCAGCCCGATTTTCGGTGGAACGTTATTCAGGTGCGGTGCGGGCTGGCGATGAAGAGTGGGCCAGGCGTCAGTTAGAAAACGCCATCAGGTATGAACGGGAATCGGGATTGGCCATGCTGATAGTAGCTGATAGATTGGAGGCCCTTAACAGAGTTGCCCAAAAAGAAAACGTGCCTGATATGTTAATCACGCCTGAATTGATAAACAGCTACCGGAATTATTTGCGGCAGAAAGGATTCAGCCCGGAAGAGCTTGAAGCCTGCCGGGCTGTGAACCTGACGGCTGAAGAAATTGAGGAAATGAAAGCCGCCATCCTGAGCGACGAGCCTTTAGAAGGTCCAACCAGCCTTTATCAATCTACGAAGGAGTTGGCTTCCGCCCTGCGGGAATTTGCCAAACTGCTCCTGACCCTCCCCGCCATTTAGCCCGGCTCTAACAGCTTTGGGCTGGCCTGATATATGAATGATTATTCATATATTGAAGAAAAGGGTAACTCGCTGCAGGTTTGCTTCCCCCAAAGGCCTTTCCTTCGAGAAAACCCCGGGCTGCTACGGGCGCGGCAAAAAGACCGATTTCTCTTCGCCAGTTTCAGCTCAAATTTACAAGCGCCAGGAGCTAGGATTTATTGTTTCAAGGTGTGAACGAAGAAGAAAATTGATGCAAGTAGCCTTGCTCCACTGGCAGACCTAGCAACTGGATTCTTAGGTTCTGGGTTGAAAATAACCGACGCAAGGCAGGCCGGTTGGTCAGCTCGGCTGATAATTCAAATGGATTTTATCCACCAGGAGACTTATAATGACCCCAATGTTATCTGCGGCTGAGTTGTTTTCACTCTGATAACAGAAAATTCAGACAAAGGAGCTTATCTTGCCAAAAGGCGGTTATCGGTCGATGTACCCGCCGTTCAGGTTTGACCGGCGGGAGTTTTTCAAAATGTCTGGAACAGCCAGCCTCGGTCTGCTGATGAGCCGGTCACTTCTTTCGGCTGAGAAAGCCCAGTCGGCGCAGACCGGTCCGGTGGCTGCGCCCGCCAGGCCGGCTACCAACATCGAAGATGCCCTTCAAGTTCCCCGGACAAAGTATTCTCTGCCTGGCCTATTCCCGGGAAAAGTGGTTGAAATTCATGACCCAAGAGCCTTGGATGCGGAAACCGGCAGGCCCTCGGCTGAAGCCATCAAAGACATGTTGGAAAAGGGCCTTACCACTCTGACCGGCCAGAACCTGAAGAAAAGCTTTGACCTGTTTTTCACCAGGGATGATGTAGTCGGCATCAAGGTCAACCCAGTCGGAGCTGGCCTCATCAGCACCCGTCTGGAAGTGGTTGAGGCCATCATTGATTGGCTGGAGAAGAATGGACTGAAGCGGCAGAACATCATCATCTGGGACCGCTTTGATTACATGCTAAAGGATGCGGGCTTCACCCCAGAGCGATTTCCCGGTGTGGGCATCGAGGGCCTGCAGACGATGGACGAAGCCGCGGCTGAAGGCAAATCGCAAGATAATTCCACCTGGCTGCGGCCGGACGGCACCCACGTCAGTGCTCCTAACTTTGACCGGGATGTTTACTACTGGGTAGATGTGGAAGGACCGAAGGATTTAGCCTACCTCAACCAGCATGTCTTCAACGGAAAATATTCTTATTTTGGAAAGCTCCTGACCAAAAGGCTAACCAAAATCATCAACGTCCCGGTCTTCAAGAACACGGGAAATGCCATTTCCATGGCCACCAAGAATATAGGCTATGGTGCGGTCTGCAACACCAATCGCTTGCACAAGCCGCTTTTCCTGGATGTTTGCGTGGAAGTCCTGGCCTTCCCGGTCATCAGAGATAAGATGGTGCTCAACATCACCGATGGCTTGAGGGCTCAGTATGAAGGTGGCCCCGGGCCCGAAGCCAAGTTCACCTACCTTTACAACCGGCTGTTTTTTGCTACCGACCCCTTTGCCCTGGACATGGTCTGCCATAATCTTCTGGTGGAGAAGAGAAAGAGCATGGGTATCCAGGTTAATGAGCATCCGCGGTTCACTGAATACCTGCGCTATGCCCAGAAATTGGGGCTGGGCGTGGTGGATGAGAGGATAAAACATATCCAGGGGCAACGGAGCCTGGAAGGATTAAAAAAGAGGGCGAAATAATAAGCAGGACAATTTAAAGAACCATGGCCCGAATAAGTAGGCGAAAAATAACCATGGAAAATATTTTGTTTTCCCCCAAGCCTGAGTTTCAGCCTCCTGGACATATCAAAACAGGCCTGCTTTCGGGCCAACCTGGCCGATCATCAGCCCGGAGGAAGCTTACCTTCTTGGTGGTGGTTGGCGTTTTCTGGGTTCTGCTCGGATTTTTAAGCTCGTCTAACCTGCTTTTTTCGGCGGTGGTTTTGCCCGGTGATGATTTTTACCCGGGCTGGAAAAAATCAGACCGGCT
>JANLGB010000180.1 GCA_024653405.1 Candidatus Saccharicenans sp. | reverse complement strand
CCGGTATCCAGCGAAGTTCAGCCACCCCGATTGGAGCCTGGACCACGACCACCCCGGTCAAGCACTACAAGAAAGAGCGGAAAAAGGACATCATCGGCATCATGGCCGCCCATGGTATTCCCTACATTGCCACCGCCAGCGTGGCCTACCCCGAGGACATGGTCAAGAAATTCAAGAAAGCCCGGGAGATAAAGGGAACCAGATTCATCCACGTCTTCGCCCCCTGCCCGGCCGGCTGGAAGAGCCGACCGGAAGATACGATCAAGCTGGCCAGGCTGGCCGTCCAGACCGGTTATTTCCCGCTTTTTGAGATTGAAAACGGGGAAAAGTGGACCCTGAACCTGAAGATTAAAGAAAGGAAACCCATGGCCGAATACCTCAAGCTGCAGGGCCGCTTCCGCCACCTCAAGGAAGAAGAAATCGCTCTGATTCAAGAAGAAGTTGACGAGCGCTGGGCCAAGATCCTCAAAAACTGCGGCTTGTGAAACGGTAATTTATTAAGAGGAGGAAAAAATTCATGAGAAGAGTTATACCTTTTTTTGTTTTTATCATGATAGCCTTGCTGGCCTTAAACCCGGCTTGTAAGAAAGAAACAGCCGGGGGGAACCCGAGGCTGGCACCGGCTTCCAGCGCTCAAGCCGCCCCCGATTTCCGGGTGACCAGCCTGGATGGCCAGGAACTTGGCCTGACTTCCCTGAAGGGCAAAATCATACTGGTCAACTTCTGGGCCACCTGGTGTCCGCCCTGCCGGGCCGAGATTCCTGACTTCATAGAAGCTTACTCCGAGCTAAAAGACAGAGGACTGGAGATACTGGGCTTTTCCGTTGACGATTTACCAGAAGCCGATTTAAAAGCCTTCGTTAACAAAGCCGGAATGAACTATCCGATAGCCCTGGTCGGCCAGGAAATCGTAGCTGCCTTTAAGCCGGGCCAGTACATCCCCACTTCCATTTTCATCGACAGGAACGGCCGGCTGAGATATAAGCATGTTGGCCGTCTCAGCAAGGACGACCTGGTAAAGATATTTGAAGCCCTGGAACGAGAATAGAGATAGAATCAGGTAAAGATATCTGGGAGCCTGGTGAAAAACCGCTTTTACCAGCGGTAAATAGCTGCAGCCCAGGTCAGCCCCGCCCCGAAAGCCACCATGGCAATTATTTCTCCTGGCTGCAGTTTCCCGCTTTCCTCCAGCTCATAGAGGGCCACGGGGATGGTGGCTACCGACATGTTGCCGTACCTGTCAACGTTGACCACCACCCGGTCTTTGTCCAGGCCCAGTCTTTCTCCGGTAGCATCTATAATTCTCAAGTTAGCCTGGTGGGGGATGAGGTAATCAACCTGGCCTTTTTCCAGCCCGGCCGCCTTGAGGGCAGCCAGGGCCGACTCTCCCATCCTCTTGACCGCGTGCTTGAAAACATCGTTGCCCTTCATATAAATGTAGTGCAACCGATCCCTGACGGTCTGTTCATCAGCCGGGCGCAGGGTGCCACCGGCTGGCAACATCAGCAACTCCCCCAGGGAGCCATCGGCACCCCAGAAATGGGAGAGCAAACCAGATTCATCTTGGCTTTCTTCCAGGACAAAAGCTCCGGCCCCATCACCAAAAAGGACACAGGTGGTACGGTCCTGCCAGTTAGTGATGCGGGACAGGACGTCCACCCCGACCAGCAGAACCCGGCGGCAGGTGCCGCTGAGAATCAGCCCCTCGGCGACGATCAATCCATAAAGCATCCCGGTGCAACCGGCCTGAAGGTCAAAGGCCGGCATCTCTTTGGCCTCTAACTTCTTCTGAATCCAGCAAGCCGTAGCCGGAAAAATGGTATCGGGGGTATTAGTGGCCACCAGGATCAGGTCGATATCACTTGGCTTCAACCCGGCCCGCTCCAGGGCCATCCGGGCAGCGGCCACGCCCAGGTCCGAGGTAACCTGGTCGTCAGAAGCGATCCTTCTTTCCTTGATTCCAGTCCTGGTGGTGATCCATTCGTCAGAAGTTTCCACCATTTTTTCCAGGTCCTGGTTAGTCAGAACCCTGTCGGGAAGGTAAATCCCTATGCTTCTAATTTTGATTCTTCTTGCCTTAGAAGACATCGACGCACCCTTAATCTCGTCTATGATACCCATTTCCGGTTCAAAAATAAAGACCCCGGTGGTACAATAAGGCCCGAACAGGGCAGTCAATGAAAAAAAAGACAGGAAAAATATTTTGTTTAATCATTATATTACCAATCCTGTGGGCCTCTGGTCTGGCCCAATCCGGGCCTGGCCAGTATACTGAAGAAGCCCCTCTCGGAAGCTGGAATATCCTGGGACCGGAAACGGCCGCCATCCTCGGGGCCGGCTTCTGCCAGATAGTCCGGGTCGCTTCCAGCAACGCCGTTTTCGCCAACCCGGCTCTCCTCAGCCTGCTTCCGGCCACCAACTTCAGCCTGACACCCAGCTTCAACCAGACCCAGCTTTTCCGCTACTGGCTGGTGAATACCGGTGTGGTGGCCACCTCGGGCAACCTGACTTACAGAAACTGGCAGGTTGACCATTTCGGCCTTTCCCACCGCCTCGGCCGCTGGACCCTGGGCCTGGGCGCAGCCCTGAGCGAGAATTACGGCCGACCCGGCCTTGAATACCGCTATGTCTACAACCAGCAGGTCTATAACCAGCTCCAGATCTGGCAGACTGGTTACCTGACCTCTTACGGCCTCAGTCTGGCCAGGCCGCTCAACCAGCATTTAAGCCTGGGCCTCAGCCTGGTATATGAGCACGGCCACTTAGAACGGAGCCTGGATGAATTCTGGTTCCAGGAAGAAATCCAGATGATTGATTACCGTCACCAGGAGATTACCGGATTCCGGGTGCTCGCCGGATTAAGCTATTACCTTAACGGCCGCTTTTTTTTCGGACTCAGCCTGAGTCCGCCCTATACCCGCCGGGTTAAAGGCCAGAGCTCGCTGAAGTATATCTCCTCGGCGACTGAAATTGAGACCAGAAGTCAGGCTTCAGACCGGGTTAGAAGGCCGCTAATTCTGGGCCTGGGCAGCCGGTTAATTATCAACCACAACCTTGAAGGTTACCTGGAAGCTGTTTTCTTCAACTGGACAAAATACTCCTTCGCCTACTACGGCGAGGGTCAGGTCAGAAACTTTCGCGACACTGTCAGGGTAGGAGCAGGCCTCCAATATCAAGGAAAGCTCCAGTTTCTTGGCCGCACCTGGTCCACTCCTTATTTCGTTGGCCTGGCCGTTGACCCGCAACCGACAGCCGAATATAAATCCACCTATATTTTCCTGACATTCGGCTCGGGAATCGGAAATGAAATATTCAGGCTGAGCTTTTCCTCGGCCCTCGGGCTCGAAAGCGGCTCGGGCCAGAAGCTCAAGCGACAAAAAATATCCGTTACCCTGGATGTTTACCCTGGGCCCAAGAAAAATCGGGCGAAAAAGAGATGAAAAAGAAGAATAATTACCAGACAAGATCCTTACTTCTAATAATTTTTGGCCTGCTGCTCTGGCTATCCCTGACCCGGGCCGATCTCTCCATTTCTGCCCGGTTGGAAGTCATCGCCGTCGACCGGCAGGCTGATATCCAAAGCCTCCGGCTCAACTTCCCGCTTGACCCTCTTCTGGACGACGGGCAGAAAATTTATTTCCTAGTTGAAGCTAAATACCTGGAGGCCATCAAACAATCAGGCTATTCCTTCTCTCTGGAAACAGGCCGTTTCCTGACCGCATCCAAACCCGGCTGGCCGCAATGGCTCCGGCCCCAGGGCGGACTCAACGGGGCCTACCATTCTTACCAGGAGCTGGCCTCGGAATTAAAAGCCCTGGCCGCCGCTTACCCGACCCTGGCCAGGCTTCAGGTGATCGGCCGGAGCCTGGAAAATAGAAATATCTACGCCCTGAAAGTCAGCGACCAGCCCGGACTGGCGGAAAATGAACCAGGGGTGGCCTTTCTCGGATGCCACCATGCCCGGGAGTGGATTTCGGTGGAAGTGCCCCTGCTTATCGGGAAATACCTTCTGGAAAATTACAGCCGCGACAGCCAGGTTAAAACTCTGGTGGATTCGGCCGAAATCTGGCTGGTGCCCCTGGTCAACCCTGACGGCCTGGAATATTCCATTCTGAATTACCGGCTCTGGAGAAAAAACCGCCGCCTGAACCAGGACGGCTCCTACGGAGTGGACCTCAACCGAAATTTTTCCTACGGCTGGGCCTATGACAACCTGGGTTCCAGCCCGGAACCAGACTCAGCCGTTTTCCGCGGGACGGCTCCCTTCTCCGAGCCGGAAACCGCCGCCATCAGGAGCCTGTTCGAAACCCACAGGATGGCAGCGGCCATTTCCTACCACAGTTATTCTCAACTAATACTCTATCCCTGGGGCTACCTGGACCAGCCGACCGAGGACGAACTGCTTTTCCAGCGGCTGGCTGAGGATATGGCCGCCCTGATTTACCAGATTAACGGTCGGGTTTACCCGGCCGGCCGGGCCGCCTCTTTGCTCTATGTAACCAACGGCGATTTCACCGACTGGGCTTATGGCTTTTACCGGATACCAGCTTTTACCATCGAATTGCCTCCAGTCGACCTGCTCCAAGGTGGATTCTGGAATTCGGAAGAAGACATCCAGCCCATTTTCCAGGAAAACCTGCCAGCTGCCCTCTATCTTATTAACTGGGCTATTTCCTCTTATGACGGGAGCAGGGTGACC
>JANLGB010000017.1 GCA_024653405.1 Candidatus Saccharicenans sp. | reverse complement strand
GGGGAACTTGGCCGGGTCATAGGCCGCAATATAGGATAACTCGCAGGAGCCAGGGTGTTTGTCCTTGTCGACCACGTCGTTGCACTTGGCCTCCAGGGGGAAGAACTGAAAGGCGATGTTGATCTTGCCGGCATACTCTTTCTTGATCCTTTCCAGCTGCTTGAACAGGAACAGGCAATCGGGACAGAGGAAATCGGCGTACTCAACGATGCGGATAGGCGCCTCCTCAAATTTCTCGGTCGCCCGGGCCGTCCAGTAGGGTGAAATCAAACTGGGGTTTTTAACCGTTTCCAGGCTGTAAAACTCTTTGACTATTTTCGTGGCCACACCTCCCAGCTGAGCGTCTTTTTTCGCCTGATAGAAAAGGTGAAAGCCGTAGGCACCCATCAGGGTGACCACCCCGATGACCACCAGAGGCTTGATGGAGCCGAAGACCAGGTCCCGGAAGAATCCGTACAGGCCCGGATATTCGTTCCTGACTCCATACTTCCAGAAAAAGAAAAAGTTGAGCAGCGAAAAAACATAAAAACCTGAACACAGCAGGCACAAACTCTTCAGGAAGAAAACCGAATAAGTAAAGAGCGAAATCACCCCCAGGGCGTTCAGCAGGGCCAACAGCTTGTTGACCCTCTCCAGCCGGACCGAGGGTAAGACGGCCCCGATCATCACCAGGATTCCCAGCACCAATCCCCAGTAGCCCAGCGGCACTCCCTGAAAATGGGCAATGGAGGAATAGGCCGAACTATCACAGTTGAAGAAAGCGCTGATATCGCAGAAAGCGCCGGTAAAGATAGTTTCGGGGAAATTGGCCTGGAAAAAGTGGTCAATGGTCAGGTAGGAAAAAACGGCCATGCCCAGACCGGCCAAAAAACTCCAGAACCTCAGCCAGTAGCTTCTCAAGGTCAGGCTTTTTTCCATGTTTTACCTCGCTCCAGTTCTGCCTGTAAGTTCTTTCTGCCAGCCAGCCGTTCCGGCCGGCCAGCTGTCGTCTTTAATCAGCAGCCGCAGCTGCGGCCGGTTATTCATTATGATGTCCGTGAATGACCGGCCCGGCCTCCACCGCTAATTCTTATTCTATATTAATATTATTTTCGCCTGGCATTTTAATCCCGCTGGCGGGGGCTGTCAACCACTCAGCCTTCCCGGTTGGGCCGACCGGCAAAAATCTCCTCAGCTTCCGCAGTGTATTTTCCATCCTGGCCATAAAGAATAAGCGGCGGCATGGTCACCGGGGTGGCCACCTCAAAAGCACATTCAGCCAGGAAGAAATTGGCCGGTTCGTTTTCCCGGGGATAAACCGACCTCCTGGTTCTAATCTTCAGGCCCTGTCGGTCGAGTTCCTGCTCGAATTCCGGCCGGCGACTGTCGGGAAAGATGAAACAGGCCCGGCCGGTATCCTTGAGCCAGCTTCTGGTGAAGGACAGCAGCTCTTCCAGGCTGCAGAGCAGCTCATGCTTAGCAATATTTTTTTCCTCCGAGGGACTGAGGAAACCGCTGTTGCGGCGGATATAAGGCGGGTTAGAAAAAATCAGGTCAAACTTGCGGTAGGGTCGGTACTCCCGGAAATCTTTATTAAGAACGGTTATCCGCCCTTCCAGGTTGTTAAGCAGCAGATTGCGCCTGGCCAGGTCCACCAGGGTGGGCTGGACTTCAAGGGCCAGAATATGCTTGAAAGGCTTGAGGCTCAGCAGCAGGGATATTATGCCGCAGCCGGTGCCGATTTCCAGAAGTTCCTCGCCCTCATGGGTGACGATAAAATCGGCCAGCAACGGCGCGTCCAGCGAAAAGCGGAAGCCGTTCTTGCGCTGCAGGACCAGAATCCGGCCCCGATAAAAAGTATCTAAACTTTCATCCGGCCTTATTCCCGGGTCAAACTCAATCATCATTTTCCATATCAGTAAACACTAAAATTTTATCATTGGCAACCTGAAGGAGACCGCTGCCGATGCTGATTCTTTCCTCCCGGCCGATCACCGTCTTGTAGATGATCTCGCCTCTCCCCAGGCAGGCGTTCAGCGGCCGATGCCCGGGCCAGAGGCCCAGGTAGCCCTCGAGGCCTGGGACCTGGACTTCCAGGACGTCTGTCTCCACCAGGAGCTTTTGGGGAGAGATCACCCTCAGGTGCATCCGGGCCTTGGAGTCAGTGGTCATAGTTTTTTCAGCTCCTCGGCTTTCTGGACCACTTCGTCGATGGTCCCGGTCATATAAAAAGCCTGCTCCGGCTTATCATCATGCTGGCCCTCGCAGATTTCTTTGAAGCCACGGACGGTTTCTTCGACCGGGACATACTTACCCGGCCGGCCGGTAAACTGTTCAGCCACATGGAAGGGCTGGGACAGGAAGCGCTGAATTTTCCGGGCCCGGGCCACGATGAGCTTGTCCTCGTCAGACAATTCCTCTATTCCCAGGATGGCGATAATGTCCTGCAGTTCCTTGTAGCGCTGCAGGATTTCCTTGACCCTCTTGGCCACCTGGTAATGCTCCTCGCCTACAATCCGGGGGTCCAGAATGCGGGAATAAGAAGACAACGGGTCGACCGCCGGGTAGATGCCCATTTCCGTCAGGGCCCGGCTGAGGTTGGTGGTGGCATCCAGGTGGGAGAAAGTGGTGGCCGGGGCCGGGTCGGTAAAGTCATCAGCCGGGACATAGATGGCCTGGACCGAAGTTATCGAACCCTTCTTGGTGGAGGTGATGCGCTCCTCCAGCTCGCCCAGCTCGGTGGCCAGGTTGGGTTGATAGCCGACGGCCGAGGGCATCCGACCCAGCAGAGCCGAGACCTCGGAACCAGCCTGGACAAAGCGGAAAATATTGTCTATGAACAACAGGATGTCCTGCCCCATTTCATCGCGAAAGTACTCGGCCACCGACAGGGCGGTCAGTCCGACCCGGAGGCGGGCTCCCGGGGGCTCGGTCATCTGGCCGTAAATCAAGGCCGTCTTGTTAAGAACGCCGGATTCCTTCATTTCCAGCCACAGGTCGTTTCCTTCCCTGGTCCTCTCCCCGACCCCGGCAAAGACCGAATAGCCGCCGTGTTTCTTGGCCACGTTATGGATTAGTTCCATGATAATGACGGTCTTGCCGACGCCGGCTCCGCCAAACAGGCCGATTTTCCCGCCTTTCAAAAAGGGCTGGATGAGGTCGATGACCTTGATCCCAGTCTCAAACATTTCCATCCGGGTGCTCTGCTGGTCGAGCGGCGGCGGCTGGCGGTGGATGGGGTATTTCTTGCTGGCGGTTATCGGTCCTAAATGGTCAACCGGTTCACCGATGACATTCATCAGTCGACCCAGGGTACCCTCGCCTACCGGGACCTCGATCGGCTTCCCCAGGCTGATGGCCTTCATCCCGCGGGCCAGCCCGTCAGTCGGATGCATGGAAACACAGCGCACCTTGAAATCACCGATGTGCTGTTCAACCTCCACCATGATATCGACCGGCACCGGCACGTCAAAGCCCTCGCTGGTGATGCGGATGGCGGTGTAGATCGGGGGCAGGTCTTTCTCCGGGAAAGCCACATCGACCACCGGGCCGATGACCTGAACCACCTGACCTATCTTTTCCTCGCCGCTGAAATCTTTCTCTCTGGCTTTCTGAACCATGAACTTAGACTCCTTGCTGTTTTAGGGCTTCAACCGCCGTCTGGATTTCCAGCAATTCCCTGGTGATTGAAGCCTGGCGGATCTTGTTGAGCAGCAGGACCAAGTCGGAAATCAGTTCTTCCGCGTTCTTGGTGGCATTTTCCATGGCCATCATCCGGGAAGCCTGCTCCGCTGCCTGCGATTCCAGCAGGTAATGCTGCACCTGGTATTTCAGGTAAAACCGCAGAAGATAATCTATGATCCGGCTGGCTTCGGGTTCCCAATCAGGCTGAAGATGATCGGGCGGCAGGACAGTCTCCTCTGCCCCGAGAGGCAGCAGCCGGGTGATGGTAATCCGAGGAGCGATGATCGAGCGAAACTCGTTGTACACCACGTAGACCGCATCCACCTGCTTGAATAAGAAACGGTATTCCAGATGCTGCTTAAGCTCCCGGCTAATTTCCTCGAATCTCTTGTCCACGCCCTCGGCATAAGCTTTAACGACCGGGTATTTGAGGCGTCTGAAATGGGCGCTGGCCTTCCGGCCCACCGGAATCACCGCTACCGCCGCCTCCCCTTTTTTCTGCTGCAGGAAGGCTTCGGCAGTAGCCAGCAGGTTGGAATTGAAGGCTCCGCACAAACCCTTATCCGAGGTTATGACTATAACTTCAATTTTCTTTTCCGGCCGGATTTCCAGAAAAGCCTGCCGGCCAAGCCCTGCCGCCTGGCTCAGAGCCAGGGCCAGGTCGGGGAAGATGTGCCAGAAGGGCCGGCGTTCCACCACCAGCCGGTGGGCCTTCTTGAACCGGGCTGTGGCCACGGTTTTCATGGCCTGAGTGACCTGCTGGCTGTTGCGGACGCTCTGGATCCGGCGCCTTAAATCAATCAGCGCGGGCAACCTGCAACTCCTCCTTGAAAATCTGGTTGAATTCTTTAAGGGCCTGGCTGATGTTCTCGTCAAGCTCCATATCTATCTGCTTTTTAACGGCGATGGCCTGGAGCAGGGAGGGATACTTGCTCTCCAAATACCTGTAAAGCTCCTTCTCATACCTTCTGATAACTTCCACCGGAAATTCGTCCAGGAAGCCCCGGTTCCCGGCATAGATGATCAGAACCTGCTTTTCCACCGGCAGCGGATTGTACGGTTCCTGCTTTAAGACTTCGGTCAGTCTCAACCCGCGTTCTAGCTGGGCCTGGCTGGCCTTATCCAACTCGGTCCCGAACTGAGCAAAGGTCAGCAGTTCACGGTACTGGGCCAGGTCCAGTCGCAGCTTTCCAGCCACCTGCTTCATGGCCTTGATCTGGGCACTGCCGCCAACCCGGGAAACCGAAATCCCGACGTTGATGGCCGGCCTGATTCCGGCATTGAACAGAGAAGGCTCCAGATATATCTGGCCGTCAGTAATAGAGATAACATTGGTCGGAATGTATCCTGAAACGTCCCCGGCCTGGGTCTCGATGATCGGCAGCGCCGTCAGGGAGCCGCCTCCCAGCTCGTCGTTGAGCTTGGCCGCTCTTTCCAAAAGCCTGGAATGTAGATAGAAAACATCACCCGGGTAAGCTTCCCGCCCCGGCGGTCGCCGCAGCAGCAGGGAAATTTCGCGGTAGGCGGCGGCATGCTTTGACAGGTCGTCATAGATCACCAGCGCATGCTGACCGTTATCCCGGAAATATTCGCCCATGGCACAACCGGAATAAGGTGCCAGGTACTGCAGGGCCGAAGGGTCGGAAGCCGAAGCTACTACCACGATGGTGTAATCCATGGCCCCGTAATCTTCCAGGGCCTTTATAATCTGGGCGATGGTTGACTTTTTCTGGCCGATGGCCACGTAGACACAGACCACTCCTGTGTTCTTCTGGTTGAGTATGGTATCGATGACGATGGTGGTTTTCCCCGTTTGCCGGTCGCCGATAATCAGCTCTCTCTGGCCGCGGCCGATAGGAATCATGGCATCGATGGCCTTGATTCCGGTCTGCAGCGGTTCGCGCACCGGCAGCCTGTCCACCACCCCCGGGGCCAGCCTCTCCACGAACATATACTTATCGGTCTTGATGGGGCCCTTGTCGTCAAGCGGGTTACCCAGCGGGTCAACCACCCGCCCGATCAGCGGGCTGCCGGCCGGGACTCTCAATATCTCCCTGGTTCTTTTAACGATATCGCCTTCCTTGACCAGGTTGGTTTCGCCCAGCAACATGACTCCGACCGAGTCTTCTTCCAGGTTCAGGGCCACCCCGTAGAGGTCGCGCGGGAAAACCAAGAGCTCGTTATACATGACATTTTCCAGGCCATAAACCCGAGCAATGCCGTCCCCGACCGAAATGACCGTTCCGGTCTCCTTGACATCAACCTGGCCGGTAAAATCCCTGATCTGCTGTTCGATTATTCTGGTTATTTCGTCGGCTTTGATTTGCATCTTCTTACCTCTGGCTGACCATTTCTTTTAATTTCAACAGGCCGCCCCTGACCGAAACATCGTAATAGATATTACCTCTCTTCAGCACCAGCCCGCCGATGATTTCCCGGTTAATCTGGTAATTCAGGCGAACCGGCTTCTGCCATTTCTTCTCCAGAGTTTTCTGCAGTTCGGCCTTTTCCTCTTCCGTCAGATCCACCGCCGAATTGACCTCGCAGATTTCAATCCCCCTCTCCTCGGCCCAGACCACCGGCAACTCCTCCAGGATTTCAGGCAGCAGAGAAATTTTCTCGTTTTCAACCAGTAACCATAGCAGGCGCCCGACTTTCGGGTTGACCTCGGCCCGCTTCAGTATTTCCTCAACCACCTTTTTCTTCTGCCGGGCTGGCACAAAAGCCGAGGTCAGGGCCGATTGAATGATCGGAGTGGAGGTCATCAGGTCCACCAAGGCTTTAATCTGTTCCAGGCAGAGCTGGAACTCCGCTTCCTGCCCCATGGCCCGGGCCAGGCCGCGAGCGTATTTTCTAACTATCAACCGATGATTCATGGAGAGACCTCAGCCTGTCAATGGCCTGGTAGATGAGTTTCCGGTGGAGCTCCGGGGTGAGTTTTTCCCTGATACTTTTTTCAGCCAGGGCCACGCTCAGGTCGATGGCATAGGCTTTGAGCTCCCTGAGGCTCGACTGGAAAAGAGCCTCTATTTCTTCCTGGGCTAATTTTCTCAGCCTCTGGGCTTCCTTCTCAGCCTCCTGCCTTATCATCTGCTTTTCACGGCTGGCTTCTTTTTCAGCTTCTGCCCTGAGCGCCTTTATCTCGGTCTCCAGACTATCCAACCTGGCCCTTGATTGTTCCAGCTTTTGGAGCGACTTGGCTTTTAGGGCTTCTGATTGCCTGAGACTGGCCGCCACCTGTTCAGCCTTCCCCTTCAGGTAATCATTTAGCGGTTTACGCAGCAAGAAGGCCAGCCCGCCGAACAGGACGATAAAGTTCAACACCTGACCGAGGAAAGTGGCCAGGTCAAAATGTCCCTGACCCTCGCCGGCCAGAGCCGGGAGGCCAAGCGATAGAATCAGGCCGGCCAACAGCAGTGCTGGAAAATTCCGCGGGCACTTTCTCAATGGAGTATCTTCTCCTCGAGCTGCTTGGCCAGCTCTTCTACTTTCTGGCCGAGCTCGGTCTTTAGCTTCTCAGTCTGCAAATTAAGTTCATCCCGGGCGGCTGCCACCTGGCCCTTGACCTCAGCCTGGATTTCAGAGACCAGCCTGGTCTTTTCCTGCAGGGCCTCAGCGATGGCCTTTTCCCTCATAAGCTGGGCCTCCAGTCGGGCCTCTTTCAGGCTGGTTTCAATCTGATCCAGGTGGCCTTCATATTCTCGCATGGCCTGTTTGTAAGCGTCTTCGTTGTCCTTGAGAATCTTCCGGCGTTTTTCTCTTATATCCAGATACGGTTTGAAAAACACTCGCCCCAGGACCACTACCAGAATCCAGACCAGGACAAAGACAATTACGAATGTCAGGTCGACCTGCAGCACGGTTCTAACCTTTCTGGCTATAAGAATAAAAAAATAACATTAAAGGTGCCAAAAAGCAACCTGGCAGCCGAGCTGATTACCCTCTGTCCCGATAGGACTTGAGGAACTGTCGGGCCTCGCCCACCAGGAATAGCGACCCGGCCACCAGAATCGGCACCCGACCCTCGGAGAGGGCCAGGGCCAGCCTCAGGGCCGAGGGCACCTTGTCTTCCAGGAAATACTTCCGCCGGTGCTGGCCGAGGCGAGCCGCAATCTCAGCCGGCTGGGCAGCCCTTTCCAGGGAAGGCCTGGTCAAGATAATCCGGCTGGCCAGGGGGAAAAGCCAGCGGGCTATATTTTCTATTTCTTTATCTTTCATTACAGCAAAGACCAGGATGCCCGGCTGGCCAACGCTGTCCTCCCAGAACTGGCTGACCGCCCTGGCTCCAGCCTCGTTGTGACAGCCGTCCAAGATCACCAGTGGGGTAGAACTAATTATTTCCAGCCTCCCGGGCCAGATGGTGCTTTCCACTGCCCGGATAATCCTGTCCTTTTCCAGATTCCAGCCTCGTTTGCTCAGCACCTCGGCTGTGGCTATGGCTACGGCCGCATTTTCGCCCTGGTGTCGGCCCGGAAGAGAAGGGCGGTACCTGTAGGTGCCAGAACCGGTTTTATAGAAAAACACCTCTCCGGAACCTGTTCTTCCCAGGGAAAACTTTCGGCCCGCGCCGAAGGCCAGAACCAGGCGGGCCCTGGCTTCCCGGCATTTCTGCCGGATAACTTTCAGGGCTTCCTGGCTCCTGACCCCGCAGACGCAAGGTGTGTCTTCTTTAATAATTCCAGCCTTTTCCCTGGCAATTTGTCCCAGGGTCGAACCGAGGTATTGCTGGTGGTCATAGGACACGGTGGTTATGACTGAGACTTCAGGTCGGACGACGTTGGTGGCGTCAAAACGCCCGCCCATCCCCACTTCCAGCACGGCCACCTCTACTTTCTTCTCTTGGAAGTAAAGGAAAGCGGCGATGGTCAGGATCTCAAAGAAAGTCAGGGCTCCGGCCACCTGGCCCGAAGCTTTCAATCTTTTTTCCTGTTTCTGGATTTTCCCGAGCAGCCGTTGCAGTTCCCGGCGGGGAATCAGGTGCCCGTTAACCTGGATTCTCTCCCGGACATCTATCAGATGGGGCGAAGTGTAAAGGCCTGTCCGGTAACCGTGCAGGCGAAATACCTGGTCCAGCAGGGCGCAGACCGAACCCTTGCCATTGGTCCCGGCCACATGAATCACCGGATAGCTCAAATGGGGCTGGCCGAAAGCCTCCAGAACAGCAGAAATATTTTCCAGCCCGAGCCTGATGCCAAATAGCTGGGCCTGTTCCAGGTAAGGATAATCAACCAGAGAATTCATATGGTGTTATGACTGCGGCTTGTTCAAGAAAAGGCGCAGGGCTTTTATCAGATAGTTGCGAAGATACTTTCTTTCGACCACAACATCCAGCATGCCGTGGGCCAGAAGAAATTCGGCTCTTTGGAAACCCTTGGGCAATTTTTCCTTTATGGTCTGCTCGATCACCCTCGGCCCGGCAAAACCAATCAGGGCATTGGGCTCGGCTATGTTGAGATCGCCCAGCATGGCGAAGCTGGCGGTGGTTCCACCGGTAGTCGGGTCAGCCAGGACAGAAATATAAGGAAGCCGGGCTTCGGACAAGCGAGCCAGGGCCGCGGCTGTTTTTATCATCTGCATCAGGGACATCATGCCTTCCTGCATCCTGGCCCCGCCGGAACAAGAGACGATGATAAGGGGAAGTTTTTCTTCAACGGCCCGTTCGGCAGCCCGGGCTACCTTCTCTCCCACCACCGAACCCATACTGCCACCCATGAAGCCGAACTCCATGGCCTGGATAATGACCGGCAGGCCGCCGATGGTGCCCCGGCCGGTGACGATGGCTTCGGGCAAGCCGGATTTCTTCTGGCTTTCCTCCAGCCGGACCGCGTAGCGCTGCTGGTCCTGGAAACCCAGGAAATCTACCGGATAGATATCCTGGTCTAGGAGCTCAAACTGACCATTGTCAAAAAGCTGCTGCAGACGCTCCAGCGCTCCCAGGCGGAAATGATAATTGCACTGGGGGCAAACCTTGAGATTATCTATGATGTCCTGCTTGTATAGGATTTTCTGGCAATTATTACAGCGCGTCCACAAGCCTTCAGTCATCACCAAGCCTCCTTGAATCTCCAAAAAAATAATGGGTTATTTTTATTTCCCCTTGGGTTGTATGAGGGATAAGACGGAATCCGGGTCGGGCAGGACATCCTCGATTTCTTCCTCAGCGCTGAGCAGTCGGCTCACGATTTCCAGCAGGACGTCGGGATTAACCGGCTTTTCCAGGTATTCGGCTGCCCCGAGGTTGGCCACCGCCTCGTGCTTGTACTGGGGTCCTTTATAAAGGCCAGTCAGGATGATAACCGGCACCGTCCCCTGGGAATCCTGGACAATTTTCCGGGTTAGGTCAAACCCGTGCAGCTTGGGCAGGATGGCCTCCAGGATGACCAGGTCAGGCTTTTCTTCCTTGAACAGGTCATAGGCCTGGGCTCCGTCGGTAGCCTGGATGTTTTTCAAGATCCTGGCCAGGCTTTCCAGGGAAGATGGTTCATAATCAACGATCAGGATTTTCTTTTCAGTCATGTCAGTCAAGGGAATTTTAGTGTAAGGGAGAAGGCAATGTCAACTCGGAGGGGGAACCGCTCCGCTTTCCCCCTTCTCCAAGCTGGGGCTTTACAGGCAGGCAGCTTTTAGCATATAAAACATTCTGTTGTCCTCTTGCCTGCCGAAAAGGAGAAGGCTGGAAGATGAAAAAGGTACCCCTGCATACCAAAATCTTTATCGGGCTCTTCCTGGGAGTGGTGGTCGGTCTGGTTTTTGGCCCTAAGGCCAGAAGCATAGAGTTTGTCGGAACCATCTTCATCCGGCTGATTACCATGGTGGTCGTGCCTCTGGTCTTCTTTTCCCTGACCCTGGGCACAGCCAGCCTGGGAGATATTAAAAAGTTAGGGCGGGTCGGACTAAAGACCTTTCTCTACTTTACCTTGACCACGGCCATAGCCATCACCATTGGACTCCTAGCCGCCAACTTGTTGCAACCCGGGGCTGGCCTGAATGAACAGGTCAAACAGGAGCTCTTCAAGAATTACCAGCAAGCGGCCCAGAGCAAAATCGCAGTCGTCCAGGAAAAACCATCTCTGATTTCAGTGCTGGTAAACATTGTTCCGACTAACCCCATCAAAGCCATGGCCGAAGGAGAAATGCTCCAGGTCATTTTCCTGGCCCTGGTCTTCGGCCTGTGCCTCAGCCTGATCACACCGGAAAAATCAAAGACCATCCTACAATTTTTCGACGGAGCAAACGAAACGGTCTTGCAGGTGGTCAACCTGGTGATGAAATTTGCTCCTTATGGTGTCCTGGCCCTCCTGGCTTCCATCATCGGCCAGTTCGGGCTGGGTATCCTGCTGACCCTGTTGAAATACGCCCTGGTAACAATACTCGGTCTGACTTTCTACGCCCTGGTCATTGACGGGCTGCTGGTCAGATTCCTGGGAGGGTTGAAACCGGGCCGTTTCTTTGAGGGCACCTCGGATGCCATGCTGATTGCCTTTTCCACTTCGAGTTCCAACGCCACCATCCCGGTGGCTCTGGAATGCCTCGATCAGCTCAAAGTCAAGAAAGAATATTCCAGCTTCGTCGTTCCTCTGGGGGCCACCATCAACATGGACGGGACGGCTCTGTACCAGGGGGTAGCCGCAGTTTTCATCGCCCAGATTTACGGCATACCGCTAAGCCTGGCAGCTCAGGCCACCATTGTGCTGATGGCCATCCTGGCTTCGATCGGAACCGCTGGGGTGCCAGGAGCCGGCATGATTATGCTGGCCATGGTTCTTAAGCAAATCGGCATCCCGCTGGAAGGAGTGGCCCTCATCCTTGGAGTCGACCGGTTGCTCGACATGTGCCGGACGACCGTCAACATGATCGGCAACATGGCCGCCTCGGTTATCATTCACCGCTCGGAAGAAAAAAGTCCGCCCGGCTGAAAAAAATAAATATTTCCGGTCGATATAATCCGGTAAAAACATGGCTTCAAAAGGAAGGTAAAGCGTGGGGAGAAAAACCAGGAGGCAGTTGCTGGGCCAGCATTTTCTCCATGAAAAAAGAATCCTGCAAAAAATTGTTGAAGCTGTGGACCCGAGGCCGGAAGACCTGGTGATAGAAATCGGGCCGGGCCAGGGAGCCCTGACTTTTCCCCTGGCCCGCCGGGCCGGACGGCTTCTGGCCATCGAAAAAGACTATTCTTTGGTGGAGAGCCTGGAGAAAACAAAGCCGGACAATGTTGAAGTCATAAGCGGTGATATCCTCAGCCTGGACCTGTCCGGAATCATCGACCGCTACCGCCGAAAAGATGAGACCGTAAAGCTGGCCGGAAATCTCCCCTATCATATTTCCAGTCAGGTCCTGTTTGTCCTGCTGGAAGTAAAAGCCAGGGTGGAAAGAGCCGTTTTTCTCTTCCAGAAAGAGGTGGCCCAGAGGATCACGGCCGGCCCCGGCAGCAAGAAATATTCTCCGCTATCAATCTTGTTGCAGAATTACTTTGACTGCCGTCTCCTGTTTCAGGTTGGGCCGGGGGCTTTCAGCCCGCCACCCAGAGTCGATTCGGCCTGTGTTCTTTTCCAGACCAGAAGCCAGCCCCTCTTTTTCCCGGCCGAGCGGGAGAAGGATTTTTTTGCCTTCCTCAAGACTCTCTTCGGCCAGCGACGGAAAACCCTGGTCCGGAACCTGGAGGGCGCCGGCTACCACAAAGAAAAAATCAATAAAATTCTCCAGAGCCTATCAATTGAGAAAAAAATAAGAGCCGAGGACTTAAAGCCGGGTGTTCTCTTTGACCTATACCAGTTTTTGCAGGACAAGAAATTTCTGCCCGAAAACCAGTCCTGACGGTGAAAAGCGGGCGGTCCCTGTGCTATAATCAGAAAAAATGGCCAGAGCAAAAAAGGAAAAGAAGACCGAGAATAAAGAGCGCCGGAAAAATAAGATTCTGGGAGAAGTAGTTTCGCTGGTCCTGTTATTCCTGGCTGTCTTCGCCGCCCTCAGCCTGTTCACCTACGACCCGGCCGACCCTTCCTGGGCCAACACCCCGCCGCCTGGCCATAATGTCCATAATTTCGCCGGGAAACTCGGAGCCCACTTGGCCGAAAGTCTGCTCCAGATTTTTGGTCTGGTGGCACTTTTCCTGCCGCTGGCCTTGGGATACTTAGGCCTGCGCAGCCTCTTTCCAGGCCAATCCCGGCTTTTGTGGCGGCGGTCGCTGGCCGGCCTCCTGTACCTACTGGTGCTTTCACCGCTATTGATTCTGGTGCTGGAAAGGTTTCCCTGGATGGGCAAAGATTTTCCCGCCGGCGGCCTGCTGGGGGAGCTGGTCAACAGCTTTTTCGTCCGCTATCTGAATCACACCGGCACCTTTATCATTCTGCTCTGTCTTCTGGCCCTTCTCCTCATTTTTACCACTCACTGGAGCCTGGCCCGCACCGTCAGTTTCTTTAACCGTTTTTTCCGGAACACCACCAGCCAGGTCATTATCAAGATCAGTGAACGGCAAGAGGAAAAAATTAAAAGGCGGCTGGAAGAAAAAGCCGCTCGGGAAAAGCTGGATCAAGACAAGACACCGGTCCTGGTCGAGTCCCGGCTCCGAGAAGCCCCAGCCCAGGAAATTGAAGCCGGCCGAGAGAAAAAACCTCCGAAGCCGGCGGAAAAGCCTGGGGCGGGGGTTAAGAGAAAAGAACGCGAAGCGCCCGAAGAAAAAATGCTCCTGCCCGACCTGCGGAAGTCCGGCGATTACCGCTTCCCCCCATTCAACCTCCTGGACCCGGGCAAGCCAACCGAAAAAATAGACCGCAATGAACTGTTCGAGAAAAAGCGGCGAATAGAAGAAAAGCTGCTGGAATTCAAGGTGTCCGGAGAGGTTCGCGAGTATCACCCGGGCCCGGTCATCACCACCTACGAATTTTTCCCCGACGCCGGAATCAAAGTCAGCCAGGTGGCCAGCCTGAGTGAAGAACTGTCGCTGGCCCTGGAAGCTGAGGCCGTGCGCATCCAGCGCATTCCGGGAAAATCCTCGCTCGGCATTGAAATTCCGAATAACAAGAGAGAGATCATAAAGCTCCGGGATATCATCCAATCGGAGAAATTTCAGAATTCGGCTTCCAAGCTAACCTTTGCCCTGGGTAAGACCGTCCATGGCGATGTCTGCATCACCGACCTGGCCATCATGCCCCACCTGTTGATCGCCGGGGCCACCGGAACCGGCAAGAGTGTGGCCCTCAATGCCCTGATTGCCAGCATCCTTTACAAGGCTACGCCTGAGGAGGTCAAGCTTATCCTGATCGACCCCAAGCGCCTGGAGTTCACCCTGTATGACGGCATACCCCACCTGCTGGCTCCGGTGGTCAACGATCCCAAGAAGGCCGGATTCATCCTGATGGATGCCGTTAAAAGAATGGAAGAGAGGTTGCGGCAGCTGGGGCAGATGAAGGTCAGGAATATCGAGCAGTACAACCAGCAGGTCAAAGCCCTGCTCGAGCAGAAAAAGGGCAAGCTAACCGAGGAAGAAAAGCAGAAGCTGAAACCGCTTCCCTACATAGTTATCATCATTGACGAGCTGGCCGAATTGATGATGACCAGCCCCCAGGACGTGGAATACTGCATCGGGCGCCTGGCCCAGCTGGCCCGGGCCGTGGGCATCCACCTGGTGATGGCCACTCAGCGTCCTTCAATCGATGTTATCACCGGGACTATCAAGAATAACTTCAACAGCCGGATTGCCTTCAAGGTGCCGTCCAAAATCGACTCCAGGGTTATCATCGATACCGTCGGGGCGGAAAAACTTCTGGGATTGGGAGACATGCTGTTCATGCCACCCAACTACCCGCGTCTGATCAGGCTGCACTGCGCTTACGTTTCCATTCCCGAGGTTCAGCGCCTGGTCAAATTCGTGCGAGACCAGGGTCAGCCTGAATACGATGACCGGATCATGCAGATCCTCAGGCGGACCGGAGACCTGACCCTCGAGGAAGACCTGGGCGAGAAGGACGAGCTGTTCGACCGGGCGGTGGAGCTGGTACTGGCCACCGGTCAGGCCTCGGCTTCCTACCTCCAACGGAAATTGAAACTGGGATACGCCCGGGCCTCAAGAATAATAGACCAGATGGAAATGGAAGGTATAATCGGGCCTTCCGAGGGAGCCAAGCCCAGGGAAATCCTGGTTGACCCCAAAACCTATTTCAAGGAAAAGCAAAAAGTCCGGGGCAAAGAAGAAAAAACTTGAGAAGGGTTGGGGGCAGCTCTTAATTAACAGCAGGCAGCCTGAGTGATCTAAGAATTTTTTCTTTGGTCTTTCTCCACTTGTCCGGGGGAATGGACAGAGTGATTTCAACCAACCGGGGGTCAAACTGGGTTCCGCTGCAGAGCTTGACCTCGTCCAGAGCTTCCTCGAAACTCCGGCTGCGGCGGTAGGGCCGGTCCGAAGTTATGGCGTCGATGGTATCGGCCAGGGAAAAGAGCCTGGCACTCAGAGGAATCTCTTCTCCCTGCAGACCAAAGGGATAGCCGGTGCCGTCATACCGTTCGTGGTGGAAAAGGACGATTTCCGCCGCTCCCTGCAGGAAGCTGAATTCCTCGATCATGGCAAAGCCGATGAGGGGATGGTACTTGATTATTTCCATCTCCTCCTCGGATAGCGGACCCTTTTTCTGCAAGATATCCTCGGGAATCCCGACCTTGCCCAGGTCGTGCAGCAGCGCTCCTCGCTCGATATCCAGCAGGGCCCGGCGATTGGTCACGCCAGAAATCTGGGCCAGGAGCAGAGTATAAGCAGCCACAAATCGAGAATGCCCCAGACTTTCCTCCCGGCTGTCGGTAGCAGCCAGGAAATGGATCAATTCCGAATTGAAGAAGCGACTTTCGCTAAACAGCCTTTTTAGGCCCGGAATGCGGGCGAATTCTTCCTGGCGCATAGCATTTTCCAGTCGGTCCAGGATGCGGCTGGCTTTCAGGAAAGCCTCAATCTTGGAAAGAGCGTAGGGCGAGCTGAAAGGATAATGCATCAGCGCTGAAGCCGCCTGGCCCCAGCACTGGATGTCCCAGTTGGTCTTGAGCCAGCTGAGGTCAAAAACTTTAACCCTGGAGTTTTCTTTCAAATCGGAATAAAAATCCTGGCTCTTTCTTTCTTCGGTTTCGGCCAGGGTTAATTTTTTCTGGCGATTATCCTTCATCACCTGTTCCTTTCGGCCTGAACCGGGAGCAGAGTCGGCCGGGAAGCGGATTCCGCTCTGAACCTGATCAAGGGCGAGGTCTCGACCAGGACGTAACCTTTGTTCTGGGTAAGCCAGTCCAGGTAGCGGCAGAAAGACTCTTCGCTCCGGAAAAACTTAATTTTTTCATTTTACATGTCCGCCGTCATTTGGTCCTCCGCTTCCTTGAGGGCAAAAAATTAGTCGCCTCAAAAAAGAAAAAATTGAAAAAAGAACCCAAGATATGGTATTTTCATCAGGAATAACTTTTAAGGAAGCAGTCAGGTCAGTCATGCGACACAAGGTCGACGAGGATATCCAGGAGCTCATTGTCCGCTACCGGCCGATCATTTCTTTCCGGGTCCGGAAAGCCCTGGGAGCCCAACATGCTGACTGCGAAGACCTGGTCTCGGAGATATTGGCCCAGGTCCTGGAGAAGATCCAGACTGGGGAATTCAGGGGAGAATCCTCACTGGGAACCTTTGTTTATACCATAACTTCCCGCCGGATAGTCGACTATATAAGAGAGAAGACCAAGGTCATGAAATATGCCCCGGAACCGGCTCCTTTCCCCGACCCCCAGGAAACCCTGGAGGTGGCCGAAATGTCCGAACGGGTGAAAAAAGCCCTGTCCAGGCTGAAGCCCAAATACCGGGAAGTTCTTTATTTATATTATTATCAAGAGCTTAGCAGAGAAGAGGTAGCCGAGAGGCTGGGGGTGTCCACCAGAAAGGTCAGTGAGCTGGTCAACTATGCCCTGAAGCTCATAAGAAAAGAGCTGAAAGCATGAAAATTTTTTCCATTTTTGCCTGATTCCAACGACTAAAAGGGTGAATAAAAGGGAAGGCGGATTAACATGAGCAAATGCAAGTTTGAAGACCTGATTGATGGGTACCTGCTTAACAAGCTTAGCGAAGGGGATAGAGAAGCCTTTGAAGAACATTATTTTAATTGTTCTTCGTGCTTCGAGCAACTCCAGGAAAGGGACGTCATCATCCGGACCATCAAGAACAACCCGGCTCTGCTGGAAGAAAAAGAGGAAGCTCGGTCCTCGGTCCTGGCCGGATTGAGAAGAGAACTGACCTCTTTCCTGACTGTCAGGCAGCTGGCTTTTGCTGGAGTAACCGCTCTGTTGGTTCTGATCATCATCTTCGCGGTCGTTCCGCGCCACCAGGTTCCGGCTCCTAATTTCTTCCTGACCGATGAGGAAACAGTTCGCGGTTCTTCCATCACCCTGATCTCACCGGTCATCGATATGAACCAGGTTCCTTCCTCGTTCGAGTGGAAAAAACTCGGAGACAACGTCGAGTACCAGATTTCAATTTCCAACGGTGAGCTGCTGTGGAAAGCTACCACCAAGGAAAATCAGATCACCCTGCCCGACGAAGTGAAAGCCAAAATGGTCCCCGGAAGGAAGTATTCCTGGCAGGTTAAAGCTTTCGGTCCCGACGGTTCTCTGATTGCCGTCTCCAGCCGGGTGCAATTCAAGATCGCTGGCAACTGAGCTTCGACAGGTAACTAATCCTCGATCAACCCGCTATCCAGTTCGGCTATATACAATCTGCCTTTGCTCTCCTCCTCGAAGGCCAGGCAGCACATCAGCCGGCCGCACAATCCCGAGATCTTGGTCGGGTTAATTACTATCTGCTGTTTCCTGGCTTTCTGGATGGTAATCGGCTCAAAATTCTTGATGAAGCTGAAGCAACACAGGGGACGACCACAGACCCCCAATCCGCCTACCAGCTTGGCTTCGTCCCTGACGCCGATCTGGCGCATCTCGATCCGCATCCTCAATTCCTTGGCCAGGTCCTTGACCAGCTGGCGGAAGTCTATCCGGCCGTCGGCCGTATAGTAAAAAATTCCTTTTTTCTCGTTAAAAAAATAACGCACCGCCACCAGCTTCATCGGCAGGTTGCGGGCCTTGATCCGGCTCAGGCAGAACTCGAAAGCCTTCTTTTCCTTGTCCCTCAACCACTGGAACTTCCTGATATCGTCCTCGGTAGCCTTTCTTATGATCCGGGTGGCGTTCCGGGCCGCCTTGGGACATCGGGCCAGCTCACTCCCCAGGTCGATGACCATGGCCAGGTCTCCCCCGTATTCGGACTCCACCAGACAGTAGTCGCCCACCTCCAACGGTTCTTCACCCCTGAGAGCCCGGACGATCTTCCCGGTTGACTCCGATAACAACAGCACAGCTTCAGACATTTCTTA
>JANLGB010000179.1 GCA_024653405.1 Candidatus Saccharicenans sp. | reverse complement strand
GGCGGGCAGCCCGGCAGGAAATAATCAATCTTGACGATTTCGTGGCAAGGATAGACCCGGTCCAGCAGAAGCGGCAGGTCCTCATCAGCTGGTATAAGCCGGTCCTCCGGAGCCACGGTCGGAGAGTTCAGGTAGGCTTCTTCCAGGCATTCCTGGAGGGGAATGGTGTTGCGCATGGCCGGCAGTCCGCCCATGACCGCGCATTCGCCGACCGAAACCAGAATCTTGCAGTTCTCTCTGAAGTATCTAAGGACCTCGACATTTTCGGCGTTGCAGCAGCCGCCCTCGATCAACCCGATGTCCACTGGGCGGCTGAATTTTTTGAGGTCATCGATGGGTGACTTGTCAAATTCCACCAGTTCAATCAATTCCAGGATTCTTTCGTCAATATCCAGGAAAGACATATGGCAGCCGAAACATCCGGCTAAAGAGGCGGTGGCGATTACCGGTTTACTCATGTTCTTACCTCGTCATTTCTTCTCTTCGATTTCACTGCCTATCGGCCGGTGGTCAAATTTGCGCTTCCCGATGGGGAGGCGGAAGCCCACTTCTTTTTTAAGGATGGCGCCGACCGGGCAAACCTCCATGGCTTTCTGGGCTTCTTCCTCGGTCAGTCTGGCGGCCAGTTTTTTATCGACATTAATCCTGACCCGGCCGGAGCGGTTCTTCAGGGCGAAGATTTTCTTCCCATCTTTGGTCTGGACGGCCCGGAGGCAGCGCTGGCATTGAACGCAGCGGTTGTGTTCCAGCAAGAATTTGGGGAAAGCTTCGATCTCTTTTTTCGGGAACAGATAGGGAAACTGGGGGACCATAATCTGGTAGCGGTAAGCCAGGGCTTGCAGCTCGCAGTTGCCGCTCTTTTCACAGGCCGGGCAGAAGTGGTTGCCCTCGACGAACAGCATTTCGATGATGGCTTTGCGGTATTCTTCAACTTCGGGGACATCATTTTCAATTACCAGGCCAGGAGTCACCGGCTGGGTGCAGGAGGCCATCCACCTGCCGTTAACTCGGACCGAACAGATGCGGCAGCTACCCACCGGTTTCAGCCCTTCAAAGTGGCACAGCACCGGGATGTAAACCCCGTTGGCCACGGCTGCTTCATAGATGGTCTGGCCGGCCTCAGCCTGGCATTCTTTACCGTCAATGGTGAATTTTATTACCTCAGGCATGGTCGTGTTCCTCCTGAAATTTTCTTCCGGTCAGGGCGCAGGCTTCGGCCACGGCCCGGTTGAGGTCAAATTCTGGAATGAAATCAGCTTCCTTATTTATGAGGCTTTGGTACAAGTCATTGAAATTGGCCAGGGTGGTCAGAACCGGGTTGGGAGAAGTCTGTCCCAGGCCACAGCGGCTCATCGACTTAATTATTTTTCCCCAGGCCTCGATTTCCTTGAGGTCCTGGGCCGTGCCCCGCCCGGAAGCGATTTTTTCGAATTTTTTCTTCAACAGGACGTTTCCGGCCCGGCAAGGTACACACCAGCCACAGCTTTCTTCTATGAAGAACTCAAGGAAATTGCGAACGACTGCCAGTAAATCCCGGCTCTTGTTGAAGATGATAATAGAACCGCCGGTGGCCAGGTCAGAGAAGCAGATTTTCCGCCCGAAACCGGCTTCTGAAATACAGTTGCCCGATGGTCCGCCCACCTGAACCGCCAGGGTATCCTTGGCTCCGACCATGTCCAGCAGCTCTCTTACGGCCAGACCGTATTCCACTTCATAAATTCCGGGTCGGTCACAGTCCCCGGAAACACTCAGCACCTTGGTCCCGGCTGAGACCTGGGTGCCCATCGACCGGAACCAGCCTGCCCCCCGGGCCAGGATCTGGGTGGCTGTGGCCAGCGTCTCAACGTTATTGACGGTGCTGGGCAGGTTCAAATAGCCTTTCTGCACCGGGAACGGAGGCCGGTCTCTGGGCTCGCCTCTTTTTCCTTCGGCTGATTCGATCAGGGCTGATTCTTCGCCACAGATATAGGCCCCGGCGCCCATCTTGATTTCTATGTCGAAAGCAAAGCCCCGGCCGGCGATATTCTGACCCAGCCAGCCCTGCTCTCTCATTTTCTGGAGGACATGTTCCAAGTACCGGCGCAGGTAGGTGTATTCGTGCCTCAAGTACAGGAGGCCCAGCCTGGCTCCGACGGCATAGCCGGCGATGGCCATGCCTTCAAAAACCATCTGCGGCCGTTCAGTCAGGATAACCCGGTCCTTGAAAGTCCCGGGCTCGCCCTCATCGGCATTGCAGATGACGAAATGCTGCTCACCCTTTTCCTTACGGCAGAATTCCCATTTCAAGCCGGTGGGGAAGCCGGCGCCACCCCTTCCCAGGAGGTTGGCCTTCTTAACTTCATCGATGACGGCTTCCGGGGTCAGGGACAGAGCCCTGGTCAGGGCCTGGCCGGTTGAGTAGTCGCCAAAGACCACGGGGCCAGTTTTCCTGATATTATTCCTGAACATGGCCCGTACTAATTCATGGCTGTTGGCCCCATCGCCTGTCTCTTCCACCATATCCTGAACCAGTTTTCCCTGCCTCATCCAGGCTACGATTTTCTTGACCTTCTCCGGGGTAAGGCCAGTGAAGACTACTCCGTTGATGAGAGCAGCCGGTTCCTGGTCATTCATCCCGATGCAGGATGTTTCCAGCAGGGTGACCAGGCCATCAGCCGAGGTCTGGCCAAAGCGGCAGTCCGTTTCCTGCTCCAGGGTCCGGGCCACCCTTTCCCGCCCGGCCATTTCGGCCGTTATGGAGTTGTTCAGATGGACAACGTATTTTCCCAGCGGCCGGTCTGACAGAAAGTGATAAAAGCTTATCACCCCTTCCACTTCGGCCCGGGAAAGTCCGAGGTTGTCCGCTACGGCCTGGACAGCCTTATCCGAAATGAAGCCCTCGGCCGATTGAATTTCTTTCAGGATTTCAATCAATCGGGTTCTGTCTTTCCTGTATTTAGGCAGAACTTTTTTGTAGTCCATATCAAACCCCTGGATAAAATTAGAGTTATTTATATCATAATTGCCGGATTTTACAAAGACTTATCTTGTTAACATTTATCATTTTTTCTATAATGCTACACATGAAAGTTGACCTTGAACACCTCAGCCGTCTGGCCAACCTGGAGCTGACGGAAAAAGAAAAGGAATTGCTGCCAGGCCAGATGGAAAAAATTATTGACTGGGTTGGGCAGCTTTCCCGCCTGCCGGCACCGGAAGAGGAAAAATACAGTCCGGTCGATTTCAGCCTGAGGCTGGAAGACGACCTGGTGCGGGCCTCCCTTCCTCAATCCGAGGTCTTGACGATGGCCCCCGAAAAGGCCGGAGATTTCATAAAAGTTCCGAGGGTTCTGCCGGAAAAATGAAATACATAGAGCTGGACCTGACCGAAGCGGCAGACCTGGTCCGAAAAGGCCAGGTCAGAGCCGAGGAGATTGTCACCAGCTTCATCAGTCACATTGAAGCGGTGGACCGGGAAATCGGGGCTTACCTGACCCCCGCCGGGCCCGGGAAGTGGACAGCAAGAAGGACAAGGGCCGGCTGGCCGGAGCGGTGGTGGCCATCAAGGACAACATCGTCACCCGGGGTATCAGGACCACCTGTGGCTCCAGAATTCTGGAAAATTTCATCCCCCCTTGTGATGCCACGGTCATTGAACGCCTGGAAGCTGAGGATGCCATAATCATCGGGAAGACCAATCTGGACGAGTTCGCCATGGGCTCCTCCACCGAGAATTCGGCCTTCTTCCCAACCCGCAATCCCTGGGACCGGGAAAGGGTGCCCGGCGGTTCTAGCGGGGGTTCGGCCGCGGCCGTGGCAGCTTTTGAAGCCATGGCTGCCCTCGGTTCCGATACCGGCGGTTCGGTGCGGCAACCGGCTGCCTTTTGTGGAATAGTCGGGTTGAAGCCAACCTACGGAAGAGTTTCGAGGTATGGCTTGATCGCCTTTGCCTCATCCCTGGACCAGATCGGGCCTATGGCCCGCTCGGTTAGAGATTGTGCCCTCATCACCTCGGTCATTGCCGGGTTCGACCCCAGAGATTCGACTTCGGCCGAACTGCCTGTACCCGATTATCTATCCGAGCTAAAAAGTCTCGACCGCCCGGCAAAAATTGCCTTTTTGGGAGAAACTTCCCTCAGGGGGCTTAACCCTGAGGTGGCCGAAAATTACCGTAGGGTGCAGAAAATAGTCTCCAGTCTGTGTCCTGAAATTACCTGCCTGGATTTTTCTTCCTGGGAGATGGCCCTGCCTTGCTATTACATCATTGCCCCGTCTGAAGCCAGTTCCAACCTGGCCAGGTATGATGGAGTGAGGTATGGCTTCCGGGCTCCGGCGGCCGAACTGGCCGAAATGTACCTGAAAACCAGGACTGCGGGTTTCGGCAGCGAGGTCAAACGGCGGATTCTCCTTGGAACTTTCGCCTTGAGTTCGGGTTACTATGAAGCCTATTATGCTCGGGCGGCCCGGGCCCGTCAGGCTATCACCGCCGAACTGAAGGCGGCCCTGGAAAAGGTTGATTTCATTCTGACCCCGGCCACTCCCGAGCCGGCATTCAAACTGGGAGAAAAACAGGACCCGATAGCCATGTACCTTCAGGATTATTTCACCGTGGCCGCCAGCCTGGCGGGAATCCCAGGGATTTCCATACCCTGTGGTCTGACCTCAGACGGCTTGCCCCTTGGGTTGCAGGTTCTATCGAGGCCGTTCTCCGAGTTAGAATTATTAAAATTTGCTTTTCTGCTTGAAAATAATT